>JBKJKL010000305.1:0-3260 GCA_046597485.1 Chthoniobacterales bacterium | reverse complement strand
GGTCGGACATCGGCTGTCTGACCAAAAATATTTCTGAAAAAAATCTGAGCGGCTCCACCTTGCCCGGATGCGTGACCAGGGATTCTCGCGGCCGCCGCTGGAGCGGATGATGCGCATCCACACGCAATTGAAGGCGGTCGACTATCCGAACTGCCGCAAGATGGCGGAGGAGTTCGAGGTCTCGTCGAAGACGATCCAGCGCGACGTCGATTTCATGCGCGACCGCCTTGGGCTCCCGATCGCATACGATCCGCTCCGCTTCGGCTTTTTCTATACGGAGGAAGTCACCGGGTTTCCGAACATCGAAGTCTCGGAAGGTGAAGTCGCGGCGCTCTTCGTCGCGCAGAAGGCGCTCGCGCAGTACAAGGGGACACCGTTCGAACGGCCGCTGCGTTCCGCGTTCCGCAAAATCGCGGACAGCCTGAAGGAGCGCGTTTCGTTTTCCTGGAGCGACCTGGAGGACGCGATCTCCTTCCACAGCGCGGGCGCGAGCGTAGCGGACCTCGCGCTCTTCGACAGGGTGAGCCAGGCGGTGCTGAAGTCGGTCGAGCTCGAGTTTGAGTATCGGAAACTGAAGAGCGACGGCCACGAGCCGCGACGGGTGCGGCCCTTCCACATCGCCTGTCTGGAGAACCAGTGGTATCTCTTCGCCGAGGACCTGGAGCGGAAAGATCTCCGCACCTTTGCTCTCCCGCGGATGCGAGCCGTGCAGCTCACGAGCAAAAAATTCCGACGGCCGCCGAACTTCTCGATCAGCAAGGTCTTGAGCGGCAGCTTCGGCGTCTTTGAGGGAGGCCGGAAGCATCGGATCAAACTGAAGTTTGACCCGTTTGCCGCGCGGCTGGTGAGCGAGCGGACCTGGCACGAATCGCAGATATTTCGCGAGGCGAAAGACGGCTCAGCCGTGCTCGCACTTGAGCTGGGCAACTTGCAGGAAATCGAACGCTGGATTCTGGGTTGGGGGCGTCATGTCCAAGTGCTCGCGCCGCCCGAACTAGCCACGCGAGTGCGCGCGGAAGCGCAATCGATCGTGGATAATCATTAGAGTCAGACTATGTCGCTTTCGAAAATCTCCTCTGCGCTTCGCTTCTGCCTCCTGCTCGCCGCTGCATCAATGGCGCGAGCGGAATCACCGATCCTGCTCCGACCGGCGGCGGTGTTCGACGGTCAGGAGATACACGCTGGATGGTCGGTCCTCGTGAGCGGCGAGAAGATCGCGGCGGTGGGCCCAAACGTGGAAGTGCCGCCCGATGCGCGCACGATCGACCTCCCCGGCGCGACCTTGTTGCCTGGGCTGATCGAAGGGCATTCGCACCTTTTTCTCCACCCCTACAACGAGACGCCCTGGAACGACCAGGTAACCGGCGAGTCGCTCGCTCTCCGCACGGCGCGCGCGACGGCGCAGGCGCGCAAAACGCTCGAGGCGGGCTTCACCACCGCGCGCGACCTTGGGACGGAGGGCGCGGGTTTTGCCGATGTCGGATTGAAGCAGGCCATTAATACGGGCGTGATCGCTGGGCCACGGTTGCTGGTGAGCACGCGCGCGCTCGTCGCCACCGGCAGCTACGGACCGAAAGCGGCGGTGGAAGTGGAGTTGCCGCAAGGCGCGCAGGAAGCGAGCGGCGTGGAGGAAGTAACCCGCGCGACGCGCGACCAGATCGGTAAGGGCGCCGATGTGGTGAAGGTGTATGCCGATTACCGCTGGCGCGACGGTGAGCCTGCGCGGCCGACTTTTTCGGCCGAGGAACTGCGCGCAATCGTGCAGACCGCACGCGACGCCCGCCGGCCGACAGTGGCGCACGCAGCCACGCCGGAGGGGATGCGGCGCGCGGTCGAGGCTGGCGTGGAGACGATCGAGCACGGCGACGAGGGGACCGCGGAGGTGTTCCGCTTCATGAAACAGAAAGGCGTGGCGCTTTGCCCCACGGTCGCCGCCACGGATTCGATCGCGCGTTATCGGGGCTGGAAAAAAGAGAGCGAACCCGAGCCGGCGCGCATCCAGCAGAAGCGTGCGTCCGTCAAAGCGGCACGCGAAGCGGGCGTGACATTCGCCTTCGGCGGCGACGTGGGCGTTTTCCCCCACGGCGAAAACGCGCTCGAGCTGGAGCTGTTGGTGAACGAATACGGCTTCACCCCGCTCGAGGTGCTGCGGCAGGCGACGAGCGGGAACGCGGCCATCTTCCACCTGCCGGATCGCGGCGCGCTTAAGCCCGGCTTGTTGGCCGACCTCGTCGCGGTCGAAGGCGATCCGACGCGGGACATCGCCGCGGTGCGACGCGTCCAGTTGGTGATAAAAGGTGGGACCGTGGTCCGGTCGCCTAACGAGTAGTTAAAGCCCGACCGGATGCCGTGCGTCGAAGCCGCGCGGAGCGCGCGGCGTGGCCTGCCAGCGCGGCGCCCAGTGGCGATCGATCCGCATCGTGTTCCAGGCGGTGGTGTCGAGCCGCAGACCAGCGATGACGGCAAAGGTGTGGCCATTGCGCGCGTAAACCGTGATCCACTCGCCCGTCCCGCGCGCGCCGAAGCGCCGGAAGTCCGACGAACTCATGGGCGAGCGGACGACGCCGGCCGCGCCGAGCGCGTAGGAGACCGTCCCGGAGCAGTCGTAGGCGGAATCGCTGAATGAGCGGTGCCCACCTCCGTAACGGTAGGGTTTGCGGCGGAGTTCGTTCGCGGCCCAGATGGCGCGCTTCACTTCGGCCGGCGCCTCCGCCGGAGCGAGCGCAATGCCGCCGCGCAGGACGGCATATCGGCCGGGCGTGACCGGACCGGTGTTGGGAAAATTACCCGCCGAGGCGAGCTGGACGCCGCAAAGGAAAACTACGGCCACGAACTTGGGGAAACTGCGCTGCATGGAGCGGGTTGTTTTAGCCAACAATGCGCCAGGCGCCACAGAAAATTGGTTTCGGGGCGGCCAAAATCAGAAGGTCTTCAGGTATTCGACCAGCGCCTCTTTCTCCTCGGGCGCGAGCTGTGTGCCGTAGAGATGCCCTCCATTCCCCTCTCCACGCCGGCGGGTGTCGAAGAGGAAGAAAACATCGTGCGGCTCACCTTTTGGACCGAGCGCGCGTGGGGCCGGTTCCTGCCAGCCGACCTTCACCGGATCGAAGACATCGTAGCCGCGATGGAAGGTGACGGGCCGCTGCTCCGCCAGATTCAACAGATCGCGGAGAGTCGGCACGGAGCCGTTGTGCAGGTAAGGCGCGCGCAGCCAGATACCGTCGAGCGGTGGTGAGATATAACCATAGGGATCGAGCTCC
>JBKJKL010000221.1:0-7500 GCA_046597485.1 Chthoniobacterales bacterium | reverse complement strand
GCGAGGACATTCGCGGTCGCGGGCGCGATCAAGAGCAGGTGCGCGCGATCAGCGAGTGTGATGTGACCGGGCCGCCAGTTTTCCTTTTCATCGTAGAAGCTGGTCGTGACTGGATTCTTTGAGAGCGTCTGAAGCGTAAGCGGAGTGATGAACTCGGTCGCGTCCTGCGTCATGACGACGAAGACTTCGTGGCCTTGCTTGAAGAGGAGACTCGCAAGCTCGGCAGATTTGTACGCGGCGATCGAACCGGTCACACCGAGCACGACGCAATTTTTCGCTGGATCGCTCACGTGAGTTTCAATCTCCGGCTGAGATAACGTTCCGCGCCCATGATGTGCCGGAACTTCTGCAGGTCCTCCTCCATCGAGCGGCTGATGATCGTGTAACGATAGTCGCGCCAGAGCTCCATCTCGCGCGCGGCGTTGCGCAGGCGGAGGTCGATTTGCTCGGGCCGCTCCGTGCCGCGTCTCGTGAGGCGGCGGCGCAGTTCTTCGAGATCCGGCGGCATGATGAAAACGTCGCAGAGCGCGCGGCGAACAAAGGCGTCGTTGTATTCCCGAATCGCGGCCGCGCCCTGGGTGTCGATATCGATCAGGACATCGACGCCTTCGGCGAGATTGGCGCAGATGGGCTTCCGCAGCGTGCCGTAGTAGTGCTCATGGACGCGCGCGTGTTCGAGGAACTCGCCCTGTGCGACGCGCTCGAGAAATTGAGGTTCGGAGATGAAGAAATAATCTTCGCCTTCGATCTCGCCGGCACGCGGCGGCCGTGTCGTGCAACTGACGGAATAGACGAAGTCCGGTGACTGCCGGAGCGCATCGCACAGGGTGGTCTTCCCAGCGCCGGAGGGCGCGGAGACAACGAATAAAATCCCGCTGCGGGTGAATTGCTTACTCAAGGTTTTGAATCTGTTCGCGAATTTTTTCGAGCTCGGCTTTGCAGGACACTACATGTGGGGAGATGGCGGCGTCGTTCGCCTTCGCCCCAAGTGTGTTCAACTCGCGAAAAATTTCCTGGGTGATGAATTCGAGCGTGCGGCCGACCGGCTCGTTCTTGCGCAGGTGATGCGCGAACTGCGCGAGGTGGCTCTCGAGCCGAGTCAGCTCTTCTGAGACATCGGAGCGGTCCGCGAAAAGTGTGACCTCCTTCAACAGCCGTTCGTCGTCGAGCGCGAGCTGGAGCCCAGCCTTCTCGATGCGCTCAAAAAGGGCGGCGCGATATTTCTTCACCATCTCGGGAAAGAGGCCGCGCACGCTCGTGATTTCGGACCGGATGACCTTTAGCCGATGGATCAAGTCCTTCGCGAGATGCTTCCCTTCGCGCTCACGCATCTCGACCAACTCGGCGAGCGCCGATTGCAGCGCGCGCTCCACCGCCGGCCAGGCTTGTTCTGCTCCGAGACTATTTTCCACGAGCCGCATCACGCCCGGAGCGGCCAGCACTTTGTCGATCGTGATCTCGCCCGGCGCGTTCAGTTCGCGCTGCAGCGCGAGCATCGCGTCGTGATAGGAGCGCGCGAGATTGCCGTCGAGCGCGAGACGCCGCGTGCCGTTCGTGCCCTCGGCGCAGTTGACGTTCACGTTCGTCCTCCCGCGGGACAGCTTCTCGTTGATCGCTTGCCGAATGCGCGGCTCGAGCTCGCTAAATTCGCGCGGTAAATTGATCACGATGTCGCTCTGCTTCCGGTTCACGGAGTTCAGCTCCACGCTGAACTTCACGCCGTCGGCATCCACTTCGCCGCGGCCATAACCTGTCATCGAACGCATCTCGCGGACGTTAGGTCGTGCGTGTCCGGTCGAGCAAGTGAGTAAGTGCGCGTCGATGCGGCGAGGGCATCGGCAGGGCGGCAATCTCCTCTACGCGGAACCATTTCTGCCGCGGGCCACGCGGAGCGGAGGTCTCGTGCACGGCGAGCGTGACCTGATGATGGGTGAAGGGAAACTGCGCGCGGTAGATCGGATTCCCTGTCGGGCGCGGCAGCCGCGGGAGGATCCACATCCCGCGCCAGCGCTCCTCCGCCTGCTCGAGCAAGACGCGGCCGGCTTTCGTCGTCCAAGCATGGTCCTCCGTCATCTTCTGCGTGGCGGCGCGCGCTTTCTTGCGCGGGAGCAGCGCCGGCTCGGTCGCGAGACAAAACGTGCGCACCGGACACGCGCCGCATCTCGGCTGACGCGGAACGCAGACGCTGGCGCCGAGATCCATGAGCGCGGAATTGAATTCGCCCGCGTGCCGTTTCGGCAGCAGCTCGGTCGCGCTCTGCCAAAGGTGCGCGCGGCCGGCGTTGGAATCGATCGAGAGCTGGAGGTTCGTCAGCCGCGCGAGCAGGCGGGCGATGTTTGCCTCCACCACTGGGACGCTGTGATCGAAGGCGAACGTGCGGACCGCGTTCGCGGTGTAGCGGCCGACGCCCGGCAGGTCGACTGGTTCCTCGGGAAATTGTCCGGCATGTTCCTGCACGATCAGTCGCGCAGTGGCCTGGAGATTCCGCGCCCGCGCGTAATAGCCGAGTCCCTGCCAGGCATGCAGGACGTCCGACTCCAGCGCGGCGGCTAACGAGGAAAAATCCGGGAAGCGCGCGAGCCAGCGCGCGTAGTAGGGCAGGACGGTCGCGACCTGCGTCTGCTGGAGCATGAACTCGGAGACCAGGATCGCGTAAGGATCGCGCGTGCGGCGCCACGGCAGATCGCGTCCGTGCGTGCGATACCAGCGCAGGAGCGAACGACGAAAGGCGGGAGCGTGAGCGGCGAGCAACCGCGGAACGTCCGACGCCCTCGAGCGCGCGTCCAACGTCGAATCGTGCGGCATTGCGCAGCACGCGTTCGGCGTTCAACGTTGCGGCTCGTTTGAACTCCTACACGCATCCGCTCACGCCCGCGCAGGCGGCGCAGCTCCGCGCGCTGGTCGAGGAACTCGGGTTCAAATTTGCGCCGCGCCCCTACACCATCTTCTTCGCGCAAAAGGAGAAGCTAAGCGTCGCGGTTTACGAGAAGGGCCCAAAGGTTTTGCTGCAAGGGAAGGGGCTGGAGGAGTTTGTTCAGTTCGAGCTCGAGCCGAAGATTCTCGGCGAAGCAAAGATGGGCTACGAGGAGGTGCACGCGCCCGAGATGTTCGAGCCGCACTTCGGCGTGGATGAAAGCGGCAAGGGCGACTTCTTCGGGCCACTCGTCATCGCCGGCGTTTATGTCGACCGCGGGATCGCGCGCACTTTCCTCGAGGCCGGCGTCCAGGACAGCAAGCGCATCGGCTCTGACGTCCGCATTCGCAGCTTGGCGGACATGATCCGGCGCACGCAGGGCGCAGTGTGCGAGAAGGTCGTGATCGGCCCGGCCAAGTACAACGATCTCTATGTGAAGTTTGGGAATCTCAACAGCCTGCTCGGCTGGGGCCATGCGCGGGTTATTGAGAACCTGCTCACGCAGAAACCGAGCTGCCCGCGCGCCTTGTCAGACAAATTTGCCGATGCGCGCGTGATTGAGCGGGCGCTGGGCGAGCGCGGGCGCGAGATCGAACTCGAGCAGCGGACGAAAGCGGAATCCGATCTGGCGGTAGCCGCGGCTTCGATTATCGCGCGCGAAGCTTTCATCGACTGGCTGGATCAGCACGGCCGGCAGCTCGGGTTTAAACTAGGCCGCGGTGTTTCCGCCGCGGTGAAAGAAACGGCGCGTGCGATCGTGGAGCAGGGGGGAGCGGAGGCGCTCCGGCAGGTGGCAAAGGTCCATTTCCGCACCGCGCACGACGTGGCGCCGGATTTATTTCCGGCTCCGCCGCCGCGGACGGAGTGGCGGCGCGGGCGTTAGGCAAGCTTCCTGCTTTTTACACCGCGGGTAATCCGCTGTGGAATCACGACTCCTAATCTTAAATGCCGATCCGGTCTTCGAAGACCGTGTGCTGGAGATGTTTTTCGGAATGAGTGCCGTCGAACTGCGCATTGTGCGTTCGATGGGCGAAGCGATCGGCGTCCTGCTGGCGGAGCATTTCGACGGTTTTGTTGTGGAAGGAAACGAGTCCTCCGCCGCGCTCGAGCAAGCGACCAGCGCGCGACAGCATTTTCCTTCGCTCCCGATCGTCTGCGTCGCGCCCCGACCGATCGACGAGGAGTTTGTGCGCGGGTGTGCGCAGCAAAAAATCGAGAGCATTCTCCGCGGGCGGAGCGATCGCCGTCTTCGGGCGCAGTTGAGTCGCTTCGTGGCCGCGATTGGTTCCGATTCGGTCGAGGCCTCGGAAGGGATCGACCCGTGCCATTCCTTGATCGGAAACCTGAACCAGTTTTCCGCGGCAGAGATTCTGCAAATGAGCTGCCTCGGGCAGCGGAGCGGGCGTTTTACTTTCAAATCCGGCCGGGGGAATAGTGAAATCTACCTGCAACACGGCGCGGTCCGCCACGCGGTCTTCGGTTCGCTCGAGGGTGAGTCGGCCGTGGCCGAGGTCTTCCGCTGGCGGCAAGGGCGGTTCTATTTCGAAGAGGGCATCATCAGCCAGACGCAGACGGTCGACCGTCCCTGGGCGCATCTCCTGATCGATAACCTGCAAAAGTTCGACGAGACGCTCGAGCTCTCGTCCTCCCAGTAATTTATGCGCAACAAGATTCTCGAAACGCATCTCCGCCTGATCGATCTTCAGCTCGATAATTGGAAGAAACTGCACGACCTCGTGACCTACGGTCTGGACAAGGCAAAGCCGATCATCTCCGCCGAGCAGGAGCGGCAATTCACCGAGACGCGGTCGAATTTGCTCCAGGAAACGGAGCACGTTTTCCGCGAGGTGGGCATTCTCGGTGAGCTTTCCGGCCGCGCCATGAACGTCCTAAACCGCGGCGTCTCGATGCGCGGGGTGCGCGAGATGAGCAACGACGATATCCGCCGCCTCGAAGCCGACTGGAACGGCGTCTTCACCAAGCTCGGCGTCCTACAAGGGCAGCTAAAGTCTCGCAGAAAGGCCCTGGAGGCGCAGTCGGCACTCTCTTATTACACCAGCGTCCTCTTCGGGCGGCCGTCGACGGCGGCGGCCTAAAAGCGAGTCACTTTCCACGGCATGAAAAAGAAAAGTGACAATTTCCTGATTTATTGCCCTCCTTCGGGGCAGTGCTCATCGATATAATAGTAATATGGCCAAGCTTACGAAAAGGGACATCGTCGTAGCTATCAGCAACCAGACGGGAATGGTTCAGCACGAGGTGTTTGAAGTGGTGCAGCGGACCCTTGATCATATCACCGACAGCCTGGCGAAAAACGTGGCCGTCGAGCTGCGGAATTTTGGGGTTTTCCAGCCGCGCCTGACGAAACCACGCGTCGGCCGCAACCCGAACCAGCCCGGGAGCAGCTTCACCATTCCGCCGCGGGCGACGGTCAAGTTCAAGGCCGGCAAGATTATGCGCCAGAGGGTGGAAAAGCTTTCGCGAGAGTTGAAAGACGCTTCCGAGCGGCGCGAGGAAGAGCGCGCCGAGGCGAAGCCGCTGACGCAGGACGCAGCTTAAGTTTTCTGGCCAGCGCGAATTAAGCGCCGCGCGTCGGTCCTGCTGACTCCGTCGCGAGTAGGCTGTGGATTACTTCTTCGAGACGCTCGAAGTTAATCGGTTTAGTCAGATGTTCCGAGAATCCGGCTTCCCGCGCCCGCGCCACGTCGTTCTCCATGCCGAAGCCGCTTAAGGCGATCCCGCGCATGCCTTTCCGCGTCCGCAGCTCTTCCATCAACTCGTAGCCCGACCGATCCGGCAGGCCGATGTCGCTCACCAGTAGGTCAAAATCCTCTTCGTTCGCCTTCGCGGCTGCTTCGTCGGCACTGTGCGCAACGGAGACACGGTAACCGCGCCGCTCCAGCATCATCTTCATCCCGGTGCAGGTGTCGTGGTGATCGTCGACCACGAGGAGGCGTGGGGCGGTCTGCTTCATCCGGGCTTTTGCGTCCTCACTGACCTCTGGCCGGCTCGGCACGGGTGCAAGGGCACCGACCGCGGGCGTTGCCACGGTGTGCAAGGTGACGGTAAAGGTCGAGCCGAGATCCCGACCGTCGCTTTGGACGCTGATCGTCCCGCCGTGGGCCGCGACCATCGCCTTCGAGATGGCGAGGCCCAGACCGAGGCCGCCAAAGCGCCGCGTAATCGAGTTCTGGCCCTGCTCGAAGGCGTTGAAGATCTTTCCGATTTTCTCCGGCTCAATCCCGATGCCGCTGTCGGTGGTGCGGATCTCGATCTGGTCCGAAGCAGGATTAAAGGTTTCGATGATAATCCGCCCCTGCGCTGGAGTGAATTTCACGCTGTTCTTGATCAGGTTCCAAAAGACCTGCTGGAGCCGCGCGGAGTCGCCTTCCACATAGGCCTGCTCGGCGCGGAAGCGGAACTCGATCCGGAGATTTTTCTCGAGGATGTCGCCGCGGCAGATCTCAAACGCGCGCTGCAGAATCTCGTGCACGCTGACGGTCTCGAAGGTGAGCTGCAGCTTCCCTTTCGAGATGCGGGTGACGTCGAGCAGGTCGTCGATCAGCCGCGCTTCCAGCTCCACATTGCGCCGGATCACTTCCAGCGCGCGGCGCACCTCGGGCTTGTCGGAGACGGTGCTGGCTTCGAGTTCGCCGACCATCGCGATGACGGGGGAGAGCGGGTTGCGCAGCTCGTGCGAGAGAAGGGCGAGGAACTGATCCTTGGCGGCATTCGCGCCGATTAATTCCTGCCGCAACGTCACGTCGCGCGTCTTGTCTTCGACGAGATAAAGCACACCCTGGATGCGCTGTTCCGCGCCTTGGAGGCGAAGCAGATTTACGTTCACGAAATGAGTGACACCGCGGCGATCGGCGAACGGTTGCTCGATCAATTGAAACGGCGTGCCGAAGGTCAGGACCTTTTCGACCGCCTCGACCGGAGCGATCTGCACATCGTCGGAAGGTGCGTCGTAAATTTCCCTGCCGTCCGGAAAGCCGCCGAAGCTGTGCGCCATGCGCCTGAAGGCTTCGTTGGCCTGCAGGAACTTTCGGGTGACAGGATCGAGGAGCGCGATACCGCTCGGCATGTTCGCGAGGATCTTCTCGTTGAAGATAACCTCCCGCTCGATGCGGCGGGCTGCTTCGTTTTGCCGCCGCGTGAACCGGCCGGCGAGCCAGGCGCCCACCGCTGTCAAGAGGATGAGCCAGAGCGCGGGTAATGTGATGCGACGAAGGAGATCGTGCACCGGCTGGTAAGCGGCTGATTTCGGCTGCTCGATGATCGTGCTCCAGCCGGTGTTCTCGATCGGGGCAAACGAGTAGAGATTGTTATGTCGGTCGAGATGTCCGGTGCGGACGCGCGCGATCTCCTGGAACAAGGCCGTCGCTTCCGCCGTGGCCGGGACGTTGTTTGCCTGGAAGTTCGGGCCGAAGAGCGGGTGCCCCTCCTGGTCGATCACCTGGTAGATCTGTTGGTCTGGAATGTCGACCAAGGCGAGCCGCCGGCCCATCCGCTCCACCAGCATTGCGACGCCGACGTAGCCGAGCAGCCGGTTGTCGTCCCGCGTCCGGACGGCGCCCACGATG
>JBKJKL010000062.1:0-4312 GCA_046597485.1 Chthoniobacterales bacterium | reverse complement strand
CGCGGCGCGAGTGAAGAACGCGGTGTTGTCGACGAAAGTGGCGAGCGCGGACGCATACTTCGCATGGAGCTGCTGGATGGCCGCCTCTACCTCCGTTTTCAACTCCTCCGGCGGATCGCCGCGGATGATGACCGCGAGATACGCCTGCGGGCCGAAGGCGAGCCAGACGCGCTGATCGTTAACGTGGAGTTCATCCAACCCGCCTTGCCGTTCGGCAAAAAATGGATCGCGCGAGAACTCCTCCACCTCTTTCAGGATCTGCGCGCGACCGGCTGCATCGCGGCTTACCCGCGCGTCAGTCGCCACGCTGAGCAGCCATCGCCCGGTCGCGCGATGGACGAGGAAGACCTGCTCGACCTGATAGACGAGGCGGTGCGCGGCCGCGATCTCGGCAAAGCTCTTCCCTTTGCGCCACGCCTCGAGGTGCCACTCGACCTGGTCGAGAAAAGAAAAAGGCGGCGGCGTCTTATTCAAGGCCTGTCACTATCTCTCGAAATCCACTGCAATCGAGCCTGCGCCACGCGGCGCGCACAGAAGGCTCGCGCCGATCGCGCTGGAAAAGTATGAAGCTCGCGAGACCGCGCGCTTTCGCGCCATCCCATGAAACCCTCGCGCACCATGCTCGCGCTCCTCGCCCTCGCGCTCTGCGCGCTGGTCTGGGGCGTCTTCGGCCAGACGGTTCGGCACCCTTTCGTCAACTACGACGACGACAGCTACGTCACGGAGAATCCGATCGTGCGCGCCGGACTGACCACGGCGGGCGTGCGCTGGGCTTTCACCGCGGTGCATAGCGATAACTGGCACCCGCTGACCACGCTTTCGCACATGCTCGATTGCTCGCTCTTCGGGATGCGCGCGGGCCGGCATCACCTCGTCAATGTCCTCCTGCACAGTGCGGCGAGCGTGCTTTGTCTGCTCGCGTTCTGGCGACTGACCGGCGCCGTCTGGCGGAGCGCCTTCGTCGCCGCGGTCTTCGCGGTGCATCCCGTGCATGTCGAATCAGTCGCATGGGTCGCCGAGCGGAAGGACGTGCTCAGCGGCTTCTTCTTCATGCTCACGCTGCTCGTGTATGCGAGCTATGCGCGACGGCCGACGCTCGTGCGCTACCTCGCAGTCGCCGCCGCGTTCACGGCGGGGCTGATGTCGAAGCCGATGCTCGTCAGCGTACCCTTCGTTCTCCTGTTGCTCGATTACTGGCCGCTCCGGCGTTTCGCAGTGCGTGCAGACCGCACCCGTCTCTTCCTCGAAAAAGCGCCGCTCCTTGCGCTCGCCGGCGCGGTCGGACTGATCACGCTCCACGTGCAGCACCTCGCTCGAAGCGTGACCGTGCCGTTGCAGTTGAGCCTGGGCGACCGGCTCGCCAACGCCGCCGTCAGTTGCGTCATCTACCTCCAGCAAACCCTCTGGCCCGCGCGGCTCGCGGCTTTTTATCCGCACCCGCGCCATTCGCTCACCCTCGCGCAGATTGCGCTCGCGCTGGCGGTCTTGCTCGCGCTCACCTTCATCGCTTGGCGCAGCGCGCGGCGTCGACCCTATCTGCTCGTCGGCTGGGGCTGGTTCCTCGTCATGCTTCTGCCTGTGATCGGGATCATCCAAGTGGGCGTGCAAGCGCATGCCGACCGCTATCTGTATCTGCCGCAAACTGGAGTTGTCTTCGCTGCGACCTGGCTCGCCGTCGAACTCGCGGCCTCGCGGCGGTGGCTTCGTTTCATCGGCGCGCCCGCCGTCGCCACCGTCCTGCTCTTCGCCTTCGTCGCCTGGAAGCAAACCGGTTACTGGCGCGACAGCGAGACTCTGTGGCGGCACACTCTGGCCGTGACCTCGCGCAACGACATCGCGCACTACAACCTCGCGAACGCGCTCATGGAAAACGGGCGGCCGGCGGAAGCGGCGATCGCTAGCTACGAAGCCGCGCTCATCGTGCGGCCCGACGAAGCACGCACGCACAGCGGGCTCGCGCTCGCGCTCTTCCAAACCGGCCGCGCGGCAGAAGCTTTCACCGAATGGGAGAAGACTCTCGTGCTCAAGCCCGACAGTCCGGAGGCGCGCAATAACTACGGTGTCGCGCTTCTCCTGAGCGGCCGCGCCGCCGACGCGGTCGCGATCTGGTCGTCGAACCTCGAGCGGCATCGCGATGATCTTGGGGCGATCCTCTCGTTAGGCTGGGTCCGCGCTACGCAGGTGGACGCGGGTTTGCGCGACGGCGCGAAAGCGGTCGCCTTTGCCGAAGCAGCGAATCAGCTCACCGGCCGAAGCAATCCCACCGTCTGGCGGGTGATGGCGGCGGCGGCCGCGGAAACGGGTCACTTCGCCAACGCCGAGATGCTGGCGACGCGTGCGCTGGCCGCGGCGCGCACCTATCGGAACGAGCCGCTCGCGCAATCGCTCGAAGCCGATCTCGCGCGCTATCGGCAAAAACTACCGGTGCGCACAGAACGCGAACCGATCCCGTTTCGCTAAACAGACCTGCGCTGCACCGTAACCGCGAGGTGCACGCGGGCGAGATTCGAGGCTACCGGCAACTCTTCGGGGACATGGAGCGAATGCTGGCCCGGCTGGCTCCGGCTCAGGACGATCTCGACCGGGAAATCGAGGTCGACCGTGGTGGAAGTCTCGCCGCTGCTTTCCAGTCCACGCCGGACTTCTTGCAGCGTGTTCACGATGAACTCATGAATCAGCATAGGCGTAACCTAGGACAGAGCCCGCGCGACGCAACGCATCGGCCGCCTAACGAATCTCGCTCGCGCCGAAGTAACCGTGCATCGCCTCCGGCAAACGGACAGAGCCGTCCGGTTGCTGGCCGGCCTCGATGAGCGCAGCGAATAAACGCGGGAGCGCGAGACCCGAGCCATTCAGGGTGTGGCAGAAGCGGTTCTTCCCCTCCGCATCCTTGTAGCGCAGGTTCATCCGCCGCGCCTGGAAGTCTTCGAAGTTCGAGCAGCTCGAGACTTCGAGATAGGCATTCTGTCCCGGCGACCAGACCTCGAGGTCGTAGGTCTTGGCCGAGCCGAAGCCGACATCGCCGGTGCAAAGCTCGAGCACGCGGTAATGGAGGCCGAGCAATTGCAGGACGCGCTCCGCGTTTGCGGTCAGCGCCTCATGCTCGTCGTAGGAAGTCTCCGGCGTGGTGACCTTGACTAGCTCGACCTTGTCGAACTGGTGGACGCGGATGATACCACGCGTCTCGCGCCCGGCCGAGCCGGCCTCGCGGCGGAAGCAGGGCGTGTAGGCGACAAATTTCCGCGGGAGCTCGCCTAACGAGAGGATCTCTTCGCGCAGGAAATTCGTAACCGGAACCTCGGCCGTCGGGGCAAGAAAAACCTGGCCGTCCTCCAGCCCATACATGTCGTCTTCGAATTTCGGGAGCTGCGTGGTGCCGACCATGCAATCGCGCCGCACGAGGAAGGGCGGGCTCATCTCGAGATAGCCGTGCTCGCGCGTGTGTAGGTCGAGCATGAACTGAATAAGCGTCCGCTCCAGCCGCGCGCCGGCGCCAGTGAAACAGATGAAGCCGCTCCCGCTCAGCTTGGCCGCGCGCTCCGCATCGAACAGTTTCAGCGCGGCGCCGAGGGCGACGTGATCGCGCACTTCGCCTACGATCTGCGGCTGCTCGCCCCAACTGCGAATAACGACGTTATCGCTCGCGTCCTTGCCCTGCGGCGCGTTCGCGTGCGGCAGGTTCGGCATCTGGAGGAGGACGTTGCGCTGCTCGCCTTCCGCGGCCGCGATCTGCTCGTTCAGCTTCGCAATCTCCTCGCCGATCCCGCGGACCTCCGCCTCGAGCTCGTCCGACGACTCGCCGCGGCTGCGCTTGCCGCCGATCTCCTTGCTCAGTCGTTTGCGGTCGGCGTTGTGCAGCTGCACCGCGGTCTCGGCTTTACGCCGCTCGGCGTCGATCCGCAGCACTTCGTCTACCTTGCCGGCGTCATCGCCGCCGCGGGTGGCGAGGCGTTCTTTCACCAGGTCCGGCTGGTCGCGCAGGAGGCGGATGTCGAGCATGGCGCGGAGTGTAGCACCATGCCCCGGCGCGGGAAACAATGTGACAAGCTGCGCGCCGGTCTCATACTGCGCTCGTGGAACAGCTCAACCTTCTCGGGGTTGCACTCGGTTTAGCCGCGCTCGCCGGCATCAATCTCTACCTGACGGTCTTCGTCACCGGTCTCGCCATCCAGCAGAACTGGATCGCGCTCGCGTCGCAGTATCAGTCGCTCGAGGTGCTGGCGAATCCGATCATCGTCATCGTCGCGGGCGTCCTCTACGCGCTTGAGTTTTTCGCCGACAAAATTCCGTGGGTCGACAGCGCCTGGGACGC
>JBKJKL010000039.1:0-3603 GCA_046597485.1 Chthoniobacterales bacterium | reverse complement strand
GCGCCATTCTTGGCCTAACGAGTGAGCCGGGTGCGCAGCTCGCGCGCATCGCCGAGGCGGTCGCCTGCGGCCAAGTAAAGGCGCTCATCGCGATCAAAGAGAACCCGCTCGAAGCCGGCATCACGCCCGAGCAGCTTTCGCAGCTGCCCGCGTTCATCTTGATCGACCTGCTCGAAAACGCCTCGACCGCCTGCGCGACCGCTCTTCTTCCGTCCGCCGGCTTCGCCGAAAAACGCGGCTCGATGATCAACGGCAAGGGACGCCTCCAGCGCCTGAATCGCGCGATCGTCCCGCCAGGCGAAGCGCGCGACGACTGGGAAATCCTGCGCGACCTGATCCAGGAATATTCCGGCCAAAACGGCATCTACACCATCGAGGAAGTCTTCTCGCAGATGAGCCAGTCGGTGGGCGAACTCAGCGGATTGAGCCTGAGCAAAATCGGCGACCTCGGCGTGCCGGTAATGGAAGTCGCGGAAGCGGCCGGCCCACCAAATGAGCCGGCGAAAAACGAGGGCAACAAGCCACAGGCGGAATCTGCGACTGCGGCAAAATAGGCGATGCCTTACCTTCCGATCCTTATTTCCCTGATGAAGATCGTCGGCGTGATCTTTCTGATCATCCTGCCGATGGTTTCCTACACGGTTTATGCCGAGCGCCGCGTCAGCGCCTTAATCCAGGATCGCGTCGGACCGAACCGCGTCGGGCCAGCGGGCCTCTTCCAGCCAATCGCGGACGCGATGAAGTTCCTCCTCAAAGAAGACTTCACGCCCGCGCACGTGAACACTTTCTACTACTGGCTCGCGCCCTGCCTCGCGATGGTGCCGGCGATCGCGACCATCGCGGTTGTCCCCTTCGGCAGCACGCTCTTCGGCGTGCCGATGGTCATCGCGGATATCAACGTCGGCGTGCTCTACGTTTTCGCGATCGCCTCGCTCGGCGTCTACGGCATCGTCATCGCCGGCTGGTCCTCGAACTCGAAGTATCCCTTCCTCGGCGGCGTTCGCGCCACCTCGCAGATGATCTCCTACGAGCTCTCGCTCGGGCTCGCGGTCATCCCAATTTTCCTCCTGACCGGCCAGCTCCGCCTGACCCATATCGTGCAATACCAGATCGAGCACGGCTGGATGATCGCCCCGTTCATCGGCGACTGGTTGAACCCTGCGAAATGGCTGTTGGCCATCCCGATGTTCATCTCCTTCTGGGTCTTCACGATCGCGATTTTTGCCGAAACGAATCGTCTCCCTTTCGATTTACCTGAGGCCGAAACCGAACTCGTCGGCGGTTATCACACCGAATACGGCTCGATGAAATTCGCGCTCTTCTTCCTTGGCGAATATGCGGCCATGATCACTGGGTCGTCCATCATCGTGACGCTCTTCCTCGGGGGCTGGCATCTGCCGCTCCCCTCGTTCGGCGGCGGCCATTTCCACTGGATGTATATCACGGGCGATGCGGAAGGCTGGCGCGGCATCCTCGGGGGTCTCTTCAACATCGCGACCTTCTTTGGCAAGGTGGCAGCGCTCCTGATCGTCTTCATCTGGGTGCGCTGGACGCTACCCCGTTTCCGTTACGATCAGCTCATGCGGCTCGGCTGGGTTTTCTTTTTCGAGATTGCGCTCGTGAACATCTTCGTCGCCGCTCTCATCATCGCGTATCTGCCACTGTGAAGATGGACAGGATTAAAAAGATTTTCAGGATGGGAGGAGAAGGTGGGCCAACGCCTGCCTTTAATCCTGCCCATCCTGTTAATCCTGTCTAAAAGAACCCCATGGCCTTCGTCGTCCGCCGCCCGAATCTGAACTGGAAGGAACGCCTTTATCTCCCGGCGATCGCCAGCGGCATGGCTATCACGCTGAAGCACGCCAAGAACATGCTCCTCGGCCGGACCAAGGTGACGATGCAATACCCGGAGCAAAAGTGGGACGCGGAGATGCCGGAGCACTACCGCGGCGCGCCCGCGCTCGTGAAGGACATCACCGGCCGCATCCGTTGCGTGGCCTGCCAGCTCTGCGAATTTATCTGCCCGCCGCGCGCGATCAAGATCATCCCGGGCGAACTGCCGGGCGACGATCAGTTTGCCAAAGCGGAGAAGTATCCCGCCGAGTTCGACATCGACATGATCCGCTGCATCTACTGCGGCATGTGCGAGGAGGTTTGCCCGGAACAGGCCATCTATCTTCGGAAGGATTACGCCATCACCGGCTTCACCCGCGAAGAGATGGTGCACCACAAAGACAAGCTGCTCGAGATCGGCGGCGTGATGAACGGCGTGGTGCTGAAGTGGAATGAGAAGAAGTAGCAGCCACGGATTAACACGGATTTTCACGGATGGGCTTACCGGCCTCTCCGAATCCGTGTTTAATCCGTGTCTATCCGTGGCCTAACAATGCCTGCCTTTCTCTTTTGGATCTTCGCGGCGCTAATGCTCGGCTTCGGCGCCGCAGTCGTGCTGAACCGCAATCCCGTAGCGAGCGCGCTCTCTCTCGTGATGAGCTTCCTCGGTTTGTCCGCGCTCTTCATGGGACTCGACGCCTTTTTCATCGGCATCATCCAGGTGCTGGTCTACGCCGGCGCGGTCATGGTTCTCTTCCTGTTCATCATCATGCTGCTCGACTTGCGGGCGGAGGAACGGCGGAAGTTTAACGTGACCGCAGTCGCTGGTGGTCTGGCTGTCGCGCTCGCGCTCTTCGTTCAGATTTTCCTCGTCGTCGGTCAGCTGCGCGGCGCGGACCAACCTTTCCCGCCGCTCCCGGCCACGCGCGGCGATGACGTGCGCGAGGTCGGCTTGCTCCTCTTCAGCCAATACAACCTGCCGTTCCAAATCATCGGCGTGCTTGTTCTTGTCGCGACCATCGGCGTGATTGTGCTCAGCAAACGGGAGCTGCGCTAAGGCATGCCGACGCTGGGCCAATACCTCCTCGTCAGCGGGCTTCTCTTCACCATCGGCTTCGCCGGGGTGATGCTCCGCCGGAACATCATCATCATCTTCATGTCGCTCGAGCTGATGCTGAACGCGGCCAATCTCTCGCTCGTCGCTTTCTCGCGTTATCGCGTGGGCGCGAATGGCCTGCCGAACTATCACGCGCAGGTCTTCGTCTTTTTCATCATCACGGTCGCGGCCGCGGAGGTCGCGGTCGGCCTCGCCATCATCGTCGCGCTCTACCGCGCGCGGCAGACGACGCACGTCGAAGACATCAGCAGCCTGAAGTTCTAAACGCGCGATGATGCAAAGCGTCCTGCCCTGGTATGTCCTCGTCCTGCCGCTGATCTCGGCTGCGGTCATCGCGCTCGGGACGCGCCGCGCCCCCGGCGTGAGTGCATTCACTTCGGTCGGCGCTGCAGTTCTCGGCTTCGTGGTGAGCTGCTTCATCTTTGCCTCGCCCGCGACCACGGTGGTCGAGTTCACCTGGATCGATCTGCCGCCGTATCTCACCGTTCCGCTCGGGCTGACGCTCGATGGCTTGAGCAAAACGATGCTCGTCCTCGTGACCGGCGTGGGCGCGCTCATCCACATCTACTCGTTAGGCTACATGCGCGATGATGCGGGCAAGGCGCGCTACTTCGCCGCGCCCTCGCTCTTCATGTTCTCGATGCTCGGCATCG
>JBKJKL010000309.1:0-3319 GCA_046597485.1 Chthoniobacterales bacterium | reverse complement strand
ACGACCAGGTCGCAAACACCGCCGACGGCGCGCGGGTGCGCTCCAAGGCGAGCCCAGGGAAATATCGCGCCATGACCGGCCTGGTCTTGTTAGGCCCCTGAACACCGATGCTTTTTCAGGGACAGGAATTTGGCGCCACTTCGCCCTTCACTTATTTCACCGACATGGAGAAAGCGTTGCAAGAGCCGATCCGCCGCGGCCGCACCGAGTTCCTCGCGCAGTTCCCGTCCTTCCGGAGCCCCGAGGTCGTCGCGCAATTTCCCATCCCATGGGACCGGGCCAACTTCGAGCGCTGCAAACTCGACTTCGGCGAGCGCGAGACGAATCGGGCCATCTACGATCTGCATCGCGATCTTCTTCGCCTGCGCCGCGAGGACCCGCGCTTCAGCGAACAACGACGCGGGATGTGCGACGGAGCGGTGCTTGGTCGCGACGCATTTCTCCTTCGCTACTTCGGCGACGATGGCGACGACCGGTTGCTCATCGTCAATCTCGGCCGCGCCGTGCGGCTGAACCCTGCCCCCGAGCCGCTCCTGGCTCCGCCGTTCGGCGCGCGTTGGATCACGATCTGGCAGAGCGATGCCAAGCGCTACGGCGGTCCGGGCGAACCACCGCCGCTCGATTCGAAGAAAAATTGGTGCCTGCCGGCCGAGTGCGCGGTTGTTTTGCAGCCCGGTCAAAACGAAGACGAAGCATGACGCGCCGCGTAATGCAGTGGGACCCCGCGACCAGCTCGCGCGAAGCACTCCTCAGCCGCGAATGGCTCGTGACCAACGGGCTCGGCGGCTACGCTTCCGGCACCGTCTCGGGGGCGATCACGCGCAAGTATCACGGCATCCTCGTCGCGGCCCTGCCCGCGCCGCTCGGGCGCACCGTGATGTGGAGCCACGTCTCGGAGCGTCTCTGTTTCGACGATGGCGCAATGATCTCGCTCGGCGCGGAGGAACGGGCCGGCGGCCAGCTTGATCTCGGAGTGGCCGAATACCTGCGCGAGTTCCGGCTCGAGGATGGTCTGCCGATCTGGACCTATGAGGTGCGCGGAATCACGATCGAGAAGCGCATCCTTCTGCCGCACCTGCAGAACACAGTGCACCTGCGCTATTCGTTCCGCGGCCGCGGCCCGTTCCCACGGCTCCATCTCGCGCCGGCTTTCCAGTTCCGGCACCATGAGCGCGAGGTCGACGACGCCGCCGCTGCGCCCTACCGCCTCACCGTGCAAGACGGGCGCTATGAAGTGGCCGGGTCGCTGCCGAGTCTGCCACCGTTCCGCATGCGTTTGCAGGGCTGTGATTCGAGTTTCCGCGTCGAACCGTCGTGGATGCACCAGGTCGTTTACCGGACCGAACAGGAACGCGGCTACACCTTCGAGGGCGATCTCTGGAGCCCGGGCGAATTCAGCATTGGGATCGCGGAAGACTGCGCCGCCACGCTCATTGGTTCGACCGAGCAGTGGGAGATCGTCGACGTGCTCGCGCCCGAGGCGGTCACGCGGGCCGAGACCGAGCGGCGCGCGCGGCTGCTCGCGCAAGCCGACCCGGCGGCCCGGGAAGGTTTCCCGGCGGAACTCGTCTTCGCCGCGGATCAATTTGTGATCAAGCCGGCCGGCCGCCAACAGGACGCGGCCCGCGCGCAGGCTGCTGGCGACGAGGTCCGCACGGTCATCGCCGGTTACCATTGGTTCACCGACTGGGGCCGCGACACCATGATCAGCCTGGAAGGTCTTTGCCTAACGACTGGTCGCTGGATCGAGGCCGGCTACATCCTGCGCACCTTCGCGCATTACGTGCGCGACGGGCTCATCCCGAACATGTTTCCCGACGGGAAAAACGAAGGCCTCTACCACACCGCCGATGCCACGCTCTGGTTCTTCCACGCGCTCGCGCGTTACCTTGCCTACACGCGTGATCGCATCACGCTCGATCTCCTTCTCCCCACCCTCGTCGCGATCGCGGAGGCGCATCTGCGCGGGACGAAATACAACATCCACGTCGATCCGGCGGACGGTCTGCTCGCGCAGGGCGAGGAGGGTTACCAGCTCACCTGGATGGACGCGAAGATGGGCGATTGGGTGGTGACTCCACGGCGCGGGAAGGCGGTCGAGTTAAACGCGCTCTGGTTCAACGCGCTCACTCTGCTCAGCGGCTGGCTGCGCGAGACCGGCCACGATGCGGAGGCGGCGCGTTTCGAGGAACACGCGCAGCAGACGCGCACCTCCTTTAACGCGCGCTTCTGGTTCGCGGAAGGCGGCTACCTTTACGACATGATCGATAGCAACGGCGAGGCCGGCACGACCGACAGCTCCTGCCGACCGAACCAGGTCTTCGCCATCTCGGTCGACCATCCCGTGCTCGACGAAGAGCGCTGGCCGTCGGTTCTCGAGGTCGTCGAGCGCGAGCTGGTCACGCCGCTCGGGTTGCGCTCGCTCTCGCCGCAGCATCCGGATTACCGGCCGATCTATAGCGGCAACCTGCGCAGCCGCGACGGCGCTTATCACCAAGGGACCGTCTGGGCGTGGCTCATCGGGCCTTTTCTCGATGCCTGGCGGAAAGTGCACCCCAACGACTCGTTAGGCGCGCGCCGTTATCTCGCGGCCTTCCCGCCGCACCTCGATGAGGCCGGCCAGGGCACGATCAGCGAAGTCTTCGATGCGCGCGCGCCGCACACCCCCGGCGGCTGCATCGCGCAGGCCTGGAGCGTATCGGAAGTGCTGCGGTGCTGGGTCACCAGCCCACCCGAAAAATCATGAATGCATCCGTGCCCATCGTTAGCGGGCTGATCGGCCTGGTCGTCCTGCTTTTCGGCCGGAAACTCTTTTGGCTTTGCGTGGCGGCAGTTGGCTTCGCCGCGGGCGTGGAATTGGCGCCTCTTCTTCTGCACGAGCCCACGCCCGTCCTGCAATTATCCGTTGCGCTTGTGCTGGGATTTCTCTGCGCGCTGCTCGCTCTCCTTTTGCAAAAAGTCGCGGTCGCTGTCGTTGGCTTCGCGGCGGGCGGAAGGCTCGCCGTCGGCGCCGCCGGGACTTTTTTTGTCGATTACGCGAGCTACTACTGGATGACTTTTCTCATTGGCGGAATTGTCGGCACGCTCCTTCTGCTGGCCCTTTTTGATTGGGCGCTCGTTTTCCTTTCCGCGCTCATCGGCGCCCATCTCATCGTGCGCGCGATCGTTCTTCCAACGACAGGTGCCACCATCCTCATGGTCGTCCTGACTGTGATCGGTGTCGCGGTGCAGACCTCGCTCTTCCGGCGAAATCGGGCCGCGCCCGCCTAACGATTACGGTTTCGGCGCGAGCGAGGCGACGATCTGGTCAAAGCGCGCG
>JBKJKL010000298.1:0-2549 GCA_046597485.1 Chthoniobacterales bacterium | reverse complement strand
GCGATCCATTTTTTGCCGAACGGCAAGGCGGGTTGGATGAACTCCACGTTAACGATCTGCGCGTCTGGCTCGCCTTCGGCCCGCACGCGTATCTCGCGGTCATCATCCGCGGCGATCCGCCGGAGGAGTTGAAGATGGAGGTAGAAGCGGCCATCCAGCAGCTCCACGCGAAGTATGCGTCCGCGCTCGCCACTTTCGTCGACAACACCGCGTTCTTCACTCGCGCCGCGCCCATCCTGACCGCGTGCCTGCGGGGCGAACACCGCTCAGCGCCGGCCCTGCCAGACATCCCGTGGCCGCGGCTTCGCCTCCCGCGCCTGAAGATGCCGCGTGTCGCCCTGCCGCGCCTGCGCCGGGTGCGTCCGTTCGTGCTCGCTCTGCTCGCGCTCGCCCTATTGGCGGCGTTTTTCGCCGTGGAACGCGAGCGGCATTGGCGGCAATTCATTGCGCGTCTAAAAGCTGAGCCCGGGATCCTGCTCGGGGATGCGCACCATCATTGGATACGGGCCTCGCAGGTCGCGGGCTTGCGCGATCCGCTGGCGCGCGATCCGGCAATGCTCGCCCGCGAGACGAAGGTGAATCCGGGGCGGGTGCGCTTCGATTGGAAGGAATATGCAGCCGCCGATGCCGCGATCGTCGAGCGCCGGTTCACGGCCCGCTTCGGCGCCGCACCGGAGGCAACAGTAAAGGTCGAAGGCGGAACGCTGCAGATCTCCGGCCGCGTGCCTAACGAGTGGTGGCAGCGGGTGCGGCGTGAGGCGAAGGAGGTGCCAGGCGTGCAGTCTTTCGTGGCGCGCGACGTCAAGGTGCTGCACGACCCGGCGCGCGTTCTCGAGCAATTCGTCGCCCAATTTCCGCTGCCGCCTACGGTGCGCGCGTCTGTAAAAGATAACATCCTCATTCTCGTCGGGCGCGCGCCCTACGAATGGCTCGCACCGGTGCGCGAAGGCGCGCGCAAAATCCCGGGCCTGGCCGCGATCAATGGCGACGACCTGGTGGTTGAGTTCAATCCGGAGCTCGTCGTGGCCCGATTCCGCGACCAGTTCGGCATTCCGGAAGGAGTGAACGCGACAGTAAAAAATGGCAGCCTCGTTCTCACCGGCGAAGCTCCGCATGCGTGGCTTGACCAGGTGCGGCGCGGCGCGATGCGCGTGACCGGAATTCGTCTACTAGATGACCGGAGCGTGGAGGACATTGATCAGCGCGAATTCCAAGCGACAAAAACGCGGCTCGATGGCGCGGCGGTCCTTTTCGTTTTGAACCGGGACAGCATGAGCTCCGAGGCGCTCGGAGGGATCGCGGACGATGCGCGGCGCTGTCTCGCGGCGGCGCGCAATATGGGAGTGAACGCCGCACTCGAGTTGCGCGGCTACGGCGATGCCGTCGCCACGGACGAAGCGAATAGCGGCTTGAGTTTGCGGCGCGCGGAGGCGGTGCGCGAGGCGCTCATCGCGGCCGGGATCGATGAAAAGAAATTGGATGCGGCGGGCCTCGGAACGCCGCCGCCGCCGGGGCCGTTTGAACGCGCGGGCGCGGGCCAGTTTGATCGCCGCGTCTTTTTCAAGGTCGTGATCCAGCCGTAGCCACGGCGCGCCTGGCGCCTAACGAATGATCGGATCGTCCTCGGTCCACATCACCTTGTCAGGACCGGCCGAGCGAATTTCCGTGTGATCGCGCGAGAGTTGATGAAAGAAAAGAGGCGTGCCCCAGCGGTCGAGCAGTTCGCCTTTCTCGTTCAGCTTCATCCCTTCCGGGGGACCAAGCGTGGCCTGCTTCGCGTTTTTGCCCATGGTTGCTTCCATGATCTCAGCGTTGGTCCCGACCGGGTTCTCGCCGGCGATGGTGCGGTAATCGCGCAGCATGAGGCTGACGCGGTCGAGTTCGAGCATCGCTTCCGGGTCGGGCGGCACGGGCAGCGCGCCCGGTTTCACGGTGCCACTGCGCTGCACGCGCGGGGAGGATTGCGGGATGACATCAATCGGCGAAAGCGAGGCGGCAGGCGCTGCTGACGGCGGCGCATCGGCTCCGCCGGGGGCGACCGCGGGCACGGGAAGCGGTACGGGAGTCTTTTTGCCGGGGCGGACGCTCTCGGTGTGAAAAGCGACCCACGTGCCGAGCACAAGGAGGAGTGCCAGCGCGATGAACGCGAATCGTTTCCGCCGCATTTAACTGCTCATCAAGCCGAGATCAGGCACCGCGAAACGGCCGAGATTCGGAAAGACCGCGCTCATCTGCGGATCGGAAACTCCGAACCACTTGGCCATGCTGGCCGCAAATTGATCGACCGACGTCGTCGGAATCCAGCGGCCGGTGCTGGTATCGTCCGGGCCGCCGACCGCGAGGGTGGGCCAGGTGCCAAAGGTGCGCTGACCATTCACCGCGCCGCCCATGATGAGGTGATGGCTGCCCCAGCCGTGGTCGCTCCCGAGCGCGTTACTGGGGAAGGTGCGGCCGAAGTCGCTATTCGTGAAGGCTGTCACGCGCTTCTCGAAGTCGGGGTCGTTGTATTGCAGGCCGATCTTGTGCATCGCACATTGGAAAGCGTTCAT
>JBKJKL010000109.1:0-2511 GCA_046597485.1 Chthoniobacterales bacterium | reverse complement strand
CTCGCCATTTTGACCGCGCTCATGCTGGTCTTCATCGCGGCCACGATCGCGGCGGCAGCGCGCGGGATCAGCTTGGACTGCGGCTGCTTTGGCGGCGCGAGCAAAGGCATGACCTTCACCACGCACATGCTGATTGATTTCGCGCTCCTCGGCGGAATCAGCGCGCTCTGGCTCCTGCCGGCGCGAAGTGCGCGCTAGCTCCAGCGCGGGCCAGCCCTACTCCCACTCGATCGTGCTCGGCGGCTTGCTCGAGATGTCGTAGACGACGCGGTTGACGCCTTTGACTTCGTTGATGATCCGGGTCGAAATGCGCGCGAGTAGCTCGTAGGGCACGCGGACCCAGTCGGCCGTCATGCCGGCCTGGCTCTCCACGATGCGGAGCGCGATCGTGTCTTCGTAAGTGCGCGCATCGCCCATCACCCCGACGGAGCGCACCGGGAGCAGGACCGCGAAGGATTGCCAGACGCGGTAATACCAGTCGGCCGCTTCCATCTCGCTCGTCACGATGGTGTCTGCTTCGCGCAGAACCCGGAGCCGTTCCGGCGTAACTTCGCCAAGGATGCGCACTGCGAGTCCCGGGCCAGGGAACGGCTGGCGATAGACCACTTCCTTCGGCAGCCCGAGTTGCAATCCAGCCTGGCGGACCTCGTCCTTGAAGAGCTGGCGCACCGGTTCGACGAGCTCGAAGTGCATCTCTTCCGGGAGGCCGCCGACGTTGTGGTGACTCTTGATCACGTGCGCCGGATTGCCGCCGATCGCGACGCTCTCGATCACGTCCGGATACAGGGTGCCCTGCGCGAGGAAGCGATACTCGTGGCCGTGCGCTCCGCTGGCCTTGTCCTCCGCGAGCAGCTCCTCGGTCGCGCGCTGAAAGACATCGATGAACTCATTGCCGATGATCTTCCGTTTCTGCTCCGGATCGGTGATGCCGCGCAGCTTCGCGAGGAAGCGCTCAGAGGCGTCGACGTACTTGAGCTTGATGTGAAAATTTTCGCCAAAGATGCGCTTCACCACTTCCTCTTCGCGGGCGCGCAGCAGGCCGTTGTTCACGAAGATGCAGGTGAGCTGATCGCCGATCGCCTTGTGCAATAGAGCGGCCACCACACTCGAGTCGACGCCGCCGCTCAGGCCGAGCACGACCTTCTCGTCACCCACCTGTGCACGCACGCGCGCGCAGGCTTCATCGATGAACGAGCCCATCGTCCAGTCCATCGCGCAGTGGCAGATTTCATAGACGAAATTCTGGATGATCTCGCGCCCGCGCGGGGTGTGCGCGACTTCCGGGTGAAACTGGAGGCCGTAGAGCTGCGTCTCCGGATTCTCGATCGCGGCAAAGGGCGAATTCTCCGTCTTCGCCGCCGCGCGGAACCCGGTCGGCAGCGCCGTGACTTTGTCACCGTGGCTGTTCCAGATATCGAGCTGCGCGCCGATTCCCTTGAAAAGCTGCGAGCCGTTCGCGACCTGCAGCATGCCCGCGCCGTACTCGCGCTGCGCGCTGTGCGCCACCTCGCCGCCGAGATGCCGCGCCATAAGCTGCATCCCATAGCAGATGCCGAGGATCGGGATGCCTAACGAGAAGATCTCCGGGTCGATCTGCGGCGCATTGTCGTCATAGACACTAGCCGGGCCGCCCGAGAGGACGATGCCGTTTGGTTTGGAGGTCGCTACCTCCGCCGCCGGAATGTCGAAGCGAACAATCTCCGAGTAGACCTGGCACTCCCGGATCCTGCGCGCGATGACCTGCGTGTACTGCGAACCGAAATCGAGGATGAGGATCTTGGAATGCGCGGACGGCGTCGACATGCTAGCCCGAACCTTCCGGACTGTTATCCCGGCCCCCGCGCGGCTTCACATACGGGTCGCTCGAGCGATCGACGTCCGGGGTGATGCGCCCTTCGCCGCGCACCCCGCGCGTAAACTGGTCGCCCAGTTCCTGCGAGCTCGGGCCTTCATTCGCACAACCCAGGAACGCGAGGAAAAGCGCGGTCGCGAGGATCACTGGGAGAGGCTTCATCGGGCAAGATTATGAGGCCCCCCTCGCAATGCAACACTCGAAGTTCGCCCCTTCCTGCCCGATGCTCCCCCGATGATCCCGCCCGAGGTCCTGCTGCAAGGCTATCGCCTCGGCGTCTTCCCCATGGGGATGGACAATGGCGAGATCGAATGGTTCTCGCCGCAACGCCGCGGGATCATTCCGCTCGACCAATTCCATGTCCCGCACGGCCTCGCCCGCACCCTGCGCAAAGGCCGCTTCGAGGTTCGGTTCGACACCGCCTTCGACCGTGTCATGCGCGCCTGTGCGGAGCGGGCCGAGACCTGGATTAACGAAGAGATCGTCGCCAGCTACGTGCAGCTGCACCAGTTCGGGCAGGCCCATTCCGTCGAGGCCTGGCAGGAAAACGAACTCGTCGGCGGCCTCTATGGAGTCTCGATCGGCGGCGCCTTTTTCGGCGAGTCGATGTTTCACCGCGCGACCGACGCCTCGAAGGTCGCGCTTCACGCACTGGTCGA
>JBKJKL010000046.1:0-3697 GCA_046597485.1 Chthoniobacterales bacterium | reverse complement strand
CCTCCGCGCGACAACCGTCGCGGAAAAAACACCAAGGCGTCTTGAAGAGCTCGAAGAACTCCCGCACAACATCGTGCTCAGGAGGTTTCGCGAAAACGGCAATCATTTAATAAATGCCTAACGAGTGCTAGAGCAGCTCGCTGATCGCGTTGAGCAAGGTCGCCTTCTCCCGGCTCCAGGTGTGCGCGAGGTAAACTTCCTGCCCGCGCGCCACCGTCGCCGCGACCTCGTCGCGCGAAGTGGCCGCGTATTCGATTTTCCGCGCGAGGTCTTCCGCGTCGCCCAGATCGAAGAAGATCAGGTCCCGATCGCCGAAGTAATCCTGGATGCCCTGGGCTCGCGGAGCGACCACCGGTTTGCCGAGCGCGAGGTATTCGAAGATACGCGTCGGGGTGTTGATCTCGGTGAAAATGTTCCGGTGATTCGGGATTATCCCGAGATCGCAGCCCTCAATCGCCTCGACGATCCCGTGCACGCTTTTCTCTCCGAGATATTCGAGATGCTCACTCAGGCCGCGCGCCTTGGCGTCGGAAAGCACCTGCTCGAAAAAGGGAGTTCGTTCGCCACAGACGGCCAGCTTTGCGCCGGGCACCGTCCGCCGGACATGTGCCAGCGCCTCGACTGCGAGATCGAATCCATTCCGCCTCACGAGTGATCCGTGATAGAGAATGGTGAACGGCTTCGCGCCGTTCTGCCCTGTGCCATTAGCGCGGTGCGATCCGTTTACCGCCGCCCAGGTCTGAGGCCGAAAGTGGAAGATCGAGTCATCCGGCGAGTTGAGCACGACAGTGATTTTCTCCGCGGGACAACTGCGTCCGGCGTAGATGTTTTTGCAGGCCAGGTTGACCGTAAGGATGGCATCCGCAAATCCCATGCTCCACTTCTCGAGGCGCTTTAGGAGGCGGACATTTAAGCTGTCTTCCGGAAGCTGAAAGATGGTCCGCATCAACTCCGGCATCGGGTCGTGCAGGTCGAGAATGACCTTTGCGCCGAGAAGCTTCGGGATGATCGCGCTGAAGACGAGCACGTCCGGCATGTTGTGGACGTGGACGAAATCGTAGCGGCGGGTGAGCGAACGAGCCGCGAGCCAGCCCAATGCGACCAGGAGGAACGCGGAATACTGGCCGATGTAGCTCAGCTTTCCGGCGCGCTGCCGGCGCATCGGCACGCGGTAGACATTGACGCTACCGAAGGTCTCGCGCTTTTTGTCATCACGCTCGCCCCGCAGACAAATGACATCGATCGTGACGCCTTCTGCCGCGAGCGCTTCGGCAGCGCGGCGTGGCCGCGGATCAGCCGGATAATGCGAGAAGAGCACGACCGCACCACGCCGGCCGCGCAGCCGGCGCACATTCGGGGAAAAACCAGATGGGGTGGCATCGTCGACCTGGGCGTTACGCTTTCGCTCATCGACCACGTAACGGGCCACCTCGCGCGGCAGCGCATGCCAGTATTGGCCTTCGTATTTCGAGCGGACGTATTCGAGAAACTGCCGGTAGAGCTCAACGGGGTACTCGGTGCCCCGCCGGCGCTTGGCATCGAACCCCATGTAGTCCGGATGCGTGTCGAGTAGGACCATCCCGCCGTGCTCCGCGACCCAGTCGAGTTTGCGAATCCAGATGTCCGGGGTCGTCTCGCGCAGGAGGAGGAAGAGCGTCGAATCCTGCGGCAGGGTGTAAGGCAGCTCGAGATAGCCGCGCTGGCCGGCGGTGGCCGCGTCGTTGCCCTCGTAACCCTCGACCCAAAATGGGAATACGGTATTTCGCCCCTCGGGCTGCGGCTCGAACGGATCGGTGTCGAAAGTCGAGGCATCGTAGAGGATCTCGAGCTCATGCAGCCAATCGAGGTTGTGCAGCATGAAGCCGGAGCGAAACCCGGAGGCGCCCCACTCGCGCACGTAGTGATTGATGCGCGCAGCGTTCTGGCGGAATTCGCGCCGTGAACCGTAAAGGCGGCCATCGTGCCGCAAATCGTGCACGCCGATCTCGAAGCCATTCGCGGTAAAGTCGTCGCGCATTTCGCGCGGGACGACATAGGTCCCTTCCGGGATAAAATTGAAAGAGGAACGGAATCCGAGATCGCGCTCGAGTTCCATCAGCTGCTGGCACTTGCTCAGACCGAGCTGGCCTTCGACGTCGTGCGTCAGGACGAGGGCAAACTTCTTTCCGTCCGGCCAGCCGGGCCAGCCTTCCGGCTTCCGCTCCGAGCCCGGCATGATCGGCCAGGTATTCGCGACACGCTTGCGGACCCGCATCGCCAGCTCGCGCCGAATGGCAGTGCGGAGCGCCTGAGGGACGAACGGTTTTACCCGGTAATAGATTTTATTCCGCAGCACAGGCGAATGGACGTTGCGATGTGGGTAGCACGAAACCTACGGAGCGCCGAATGATTTGGCGCCGCAGCAGGAATGAGATGGTGGTGGGATTAGCCCCGGGGGGAGGCGAATCGCCCGCGCGAAGTGCGCGGGGTGAGATCAAGAGTCGCTGTGCAGCCACTCCGGCACGTAAGAGCGTGCTTTGTTGAAGACGACCGAGACGTTATCGCGCCCGGCGATGAGGGCTTCATAGCCGCGTTTCACCGTCTCACGGCCATTCTTTTCGGCTTCGACGACGACGAGCATTTTGTCCATGAATCCGGCCATCCCGAGCGTGGGGCTCGTCTGGCTGAGCGGCGGCATGTCAAAGATGATGTAGTCGAAGTCGCTCGCCTTCAGGTTCGGCATCAGGTCGAAGAACTTTTTTAAGCCCAACGGCGAACGCGCCCCGGCGCCGGAGCCGACGGTGGCGAGGTAGAGGTTTTCCGCCGCGGGGGGAATCTCGCCGCCATTCTGTAAGGCGGAATTGAGCGAAAGCGCAGGCCGACCGTTGAAGAACGGATGGACGTCGCCCGGGCCGTGATTCACATCGACGAGCAACACTTTCCCCTCGCCCATCTCGGAGAAAGCGGCGGCTAGGCCAGCGGCTAAGGTCGAGGTGCCGCTGCCGTCCTTGAACGAGGTCACGCCGACAAGCTTTGGCTTATGCGTCATGCGGTTCAGCTCGAAATAAAGACCGACGCGATCGCGAACCGCCTCGGCGTACGGGCGAATGAAATGGCCGACGTCCCACGGCGCGACGGCGTGATCGCCCCCACCCTCACCCGAACCGTTCGAGCCATTCTTCCCGTTCTTCGCAGGCGCGCCGTTTTTCTTCCACGGGAGCCGGAAGCCAGTTCTGCGACTGCAGTCAGGAATGGAAATGAGCAGTCGCGTATTGAGACGTTTTTCTAGCTCAACCGGGCGCTTGATTGAGGTGCTGAGGAAAAGCTCGGCGAGCAAAGTGAGCGCGATCGCGCCGCCGATGCCGCCCGCGGCCAGGCCCATCACGATCTTGTCGCGCTTCCCGAACACGCGCGCCGGCGGCGTCGGTTTCTGGACGGTGCTGATGTTGGGCATCTTCGACGGGTCGAGCGCTTCGTCGATGCGCGCCTTCTCCAGCGCGCCCTTGAAATATTTGTAGTTCGCGAGCTCTAGCTCCTGGTTGCGCTCGAGGTCGGCCAACTGCGAACCGACCTCGGAAAGCTTGCGGATGGCTTCGCGAATGTTGGTCACGCGGGTGCGCAGGCGTTCCACTTTCGCCTTTGTCGCGGCGAGGCGCGCTTTCTCGGAACCGAGCGTCGGTTGCGCTGTGCCGGGCGTGGTTGCGACGACGTCCGGATA
>JBKJKL010000060.1:0-14726 GCA_046597485.1 Chthoniobacterales bacterium | reverse complement strand
AAACAAAGACACCGGCCGGCAATCAGTCATTGCCTTCTCGGAGCGAAGGAGAGTGAGTTCGTGTTCTCCGTTGTCAAGGCCAGCACGGAGATGGTCGAGCAGGGCGGGATCATCAATCGCAAAAGTTCGCCCGTCTGGCGACTCGACATCGAGCATCAACTCATCGGGCGTCGCTGAAATGGGATTCAACAGCGACGATAACTTCTGCGCCTCGCGCCAGTTGACCGGTCGCGCGGCCTTTTCCGGATCGCGAAAGCGCGGCCGGTATCGAATCATCTGGCGCTGCTCGCGTCCGGTAACAAAGGGGAATCCCTTCGGGCTGGCCGAACTCGCAAAGGCGAAGAGGCGATCTCCATAAATCCCGGCGTAGCCGACGAAGAGTTCGTCCCGTTCTTCGCCGCGCATACTTTTAACGGGATAGCGCCAAAGGCTGTCGACGGTTCCGATGATGGCCATAGGCAGAGGAGGAGGGAAAAGCCGTGTGACCTTACTCGCAATCCGACTCTTGAGGAAACGGCTATTCGAGGGCAGCAGCTTTCGTCTCCGGCCGGGTCGGTCTTAGGGCGGAAGCTTTAAGAACTGCCGCTCGTCCGCTCCCGACGGAGGCACACTTTGTCTGCGCGACTTTCGATCGACGTCAGTGGTCTGTGAGGTAGCGGCCGGGCTCCACAAGGGTGTAACCCGGGGTGTGCTCCACGAAGTGCCGCAGCCAGAAAGAATGTCCGGCACCGAAGACAACGAGGAGCCGATCTCCCGGTTGCGCGACCTGAGTGAGCTTGGCGAAGATTTTGGCGTTTCGCAGATACCAGGCGGCGTTTAATTCCGCGCCCGGTTGTTCCTGCTTATCTCCCAAGGCGAGGACGCCATAGTAGAACTGGTCGTGATCGGAGCGCGTCCGCGCAGGCTCATTCATCTGTGCGAGCAGGAGACGGATCGGGGTGTTCTTTTGCGCCGCCTCCAGTTCTTTGACCTGCTTTTCCACGCCCTCCTGCAGACGCGCGAGTATGGCATCCTCGCCATGTCCCTTCGCGAATTTCTCCACCTTCTCGAACGGGAAGTAGTCCACTGTCTCGCTCTGTTCGTCGATGCCGTAGACTGTCTTGTGACCCAGGCGCGTCGCGAGCCGGTAGGCGATCTGGACCCGCTCATCGGGGTTGGTGGCGAGCGCTTCCGGCGTGAACCCGGCAAATTCCTCAACGCTGAAGTCGGCCCGGTCGGAAAGCGCCTCGACTGCGATCCGGGTGGGCTGAAACTTCGCCAGCCGCGCGGCGACATCCTCCAGCTCCGCCTGGCGACTGGGCGTGAGGACACTCTCGGCTTTCATGTTGTGAAGGTCGTGGCCCGGATTGGCGAAGTGATAGGTGCCGAGAGTCATGACCTCGATCGGCGCAGGAGTGGAGTTTTGCGCGAGCAGGGGAGCGGCCGCGGCCAGCCAAAGAAGGGCGAGAAGTTTCATGAAGGTGAGATGCGCCCACTGCCATGGGCGGATTCAATTTCTTCACGCGAGCGCGCGACGATAAGCGATTTGATGCAGGACGGACTAAGCACCGGACCTTCTCCCAGTCGAAGGTGTCCACGAGACTTTCAGGAGCCTGCACTTCCAGGCAAGTGGCGATGCCCCCTACCCAACCTTGCTATCGCGGAAGTGGCGTTTGCCTTTTAAGGCCAGCGCATACTCGTCACGGCTGAGGATGTTCTCCTCCAGCGTCATCTCCGTCCGGCAAAACGTCTGGATGAAGCTGGTCATCTTTTCCGCGCTGCTCAGCACCTCTTCATTCAGGTAGTTCGCGTCGACGTTGATACAGATCGCGCCGACCACCCCATACTCCGGGCGGACGATCGGGACGGTGGTGCACTTGAAGCGCCGGCCGCCCAAGTTCAGCTCGTAGTTTAGCTTGTCCTCGTTCGCGGCCACACGTTTCTTCAGGTCGATGACGAGATTCGTGGTGCCGTCATGCAGGTGGCGGCCGGTCACGTTATTCTCCAGGGCGGTGAGGGAACGCGAGGGATTCGAGAGATCGTGCAGGAGAATCTCGATCCCAAGGTCAGGGAACGATCTGCCGACAAGGCGGACGATGTGCTCATAGTTCGCGAGGTAATCGCGGGTGTCGTCGGCCACCTTGTCGCCTTCATACTTGGCGTAGAGGCGGGAATAGACCTTTTGCTCCGCGGGCTCGAGCTGGCCGCGGACGTTGTTTTGTTCACCGATAAAGATGAGATGGCGCGCGGCCCGCGCATCGTGATTGCGCAGGAAATAGTGCATCCCGAGTCGGAAATCCTTGAGGCTGAACTCGGGAAAATTGTCGCGGTTGATCGCAAAGGGATAGAAGTCGTATTCCTCGAGCCGCTTTCCGAACTGCCGGCGCTCTTTGTATTTCCCGATGAGGAAACCGCCGCCCACGAGAATGCCGGAAGCGATGATGGAAGCAATGACGTTGACCGTCACGTCGTTCCCTAAGCCGGCGGCAAGCGTTTCCATCCCGGTGAATGTGCCGCTGGCAGGCGGCTCGTAAAGGGAAACGGTGTCGGCGCAAGGGATCAGCGCGAGACTTCAGGCCGGACGGCCGCGGTGGTTTTTGAATTAACCCGCGGCGGCACGGGAGCACAGTCTAGAAATGCGTGCCGACGTATTCCCACATCTGGTGATGCCAGTAGGGCCACTCGTGGCCGCCTTTCTGGCCCCAGTCATCGAGCTGATGTGGGATGCCACGATTCCGCAGGACCTCGGCCATACGGTAGGTCGGGCCCGGCACTTCCCATGGGCCGCAGCCGGTGGCGAGGTGGACGTCGCAGCTTTGGTATTGGTGCAGCGCCCAGGGATCGTTCTGGTTCGCCAGGTAGTCGACGGGGTTGTTGAAGTAGAAGTTGTCGTCGTACATCCCGTCCATCGAGTCGCGCATGTCGTAGACACCGGAGAGGGCGAAGCAGCGCTTCACGCGGTCGGGGTGTTTAAAGAGGGTGTTGGCGGCGTGGAAGGCGCCGAGTGAGGCGCCGTAGGTGGTGACCGCGATGCCCCCGGTCTGGCACTGCGCGTCGATGAAGGGGAACACTTCGTTCGCGACGTAATCGTCATATTGCGCCTGCAGCCAACTGCGGTGGAAGGGATGCGCGCTCTTGTTCTGGAAAGAATCGTTGTTCACGCCATTGATCGAGAAGATGCGAATGCGTCCCTCTTCCAAATAGGGAGCGAGGGTGCGAATCATGCCTTGGCCTTCCTGCTCCCACTCGTCGCCGCCACTCGTCGGGAAGGCGAGGATGGGCGAGCCGAAGTGGCCGTAAACCGCGACGCCCATGTCGCGGTTGAGACGGTGTGAATACCAACGTTGATAGTCGCGGTGCATGGCTGGCGAGAATACGGAGTGCACGGACGGGCTCAAGCCGCTTCGTGATCCGCGAGGCTTCACTGAGATCTGGTCGCGAAAACGGCCGGGCGCGTGCACGTCCGGCCGTTGCGAGTCAAATGGGCGCTGCGGCGGAGACGCCGCGTGGCCGCTACGGTTACCTAGGACTTATCGTAGGCGGAGGTGCTCGTCACCTTCTCGCCCTTGGCGTTGGTCATCGTGTTTGTGACCGTGCGCGTCTTGCCATCTGGGGCTACCACGATTGATCCTTCGCCAACAGTCTTGCCATCCTTTTTGCTGACCATCTCGATGGTGTTATCGCCTTTGAGTTTGAACGAGCGCATATCGGACGTGACGTCGCCCGTGATCGGATAATCTTTCCCGTCCATCTTCCCGGTCCAGACGGTGTGCGTCTTCTTACCTTCCGCGTCCACTCCGTCGACGGTGCACTTATCCTGGTCGCCGGCTTTCTCCCACACCACCATGGTGCCTTTGCTCATACCTGCGCCGAACTTCGACTTGCTCTCGTTTAGTTTCCACGTGCCCAGCGTTGGGTTTGCGAAACAGATCGCGCCTGCGGCAACGGAAAGGAACAGAGCTAATCCAATTGTTTTTGTCTTCATGGCAAGATTCCGGAGGCTGCAGGATCGTTGGTCAACGACCTTTAATAAGTAACAACTCCCTGCTCACAGGCCGATCAGCGCGGGGGCCGTTGCGCGCGATTCCTTCCACGCCTAACGAGTGGTCGGCTCCGAGTGACGCGGTCGCCCTCAAGACGCGCTCTTCCCTCAGCCGGCGCATCCTGTTCAACTGCCTGGGGTGGCCATGAAATCTCTTCCGCACTGGCTCTGTCTCGCTGCACTCCTCCTTTGCGCGCTCGGCGTGCTGATTTTTCTCGAGGTGCTCCGGCCTGACCGGGACATGGCAATTGACGGCCCGAGCGCGCTCGTGGCGTGGGCAACGGGCACCGCTTTGGGCGTCAGTTGCTTGTTTCTTAAAGGCCGCTCGCGCGCCCTGAGCATCGTGAGCCTGCTCGCAAATCTGCTCCCGCTTCTCGCCGCCCTCGTTCTCATCTGGGCGATGTCGCGGAGCAACTTCGGCTGGCACTAGCGACGCTTTCGGACGGACCGAAACCGAACGTCTCCGCCGGGCGTATCACGGGATGATGACCGATGCCCTCAGCCAGACGTTGGCGCCGCTGCGCGCGAAACTTCTTTCCCATCCGCTCTATCAGCAGCTGCAAACCCTCGAGCAGATGCAGGTCTTCCTGCAGCACCATGTCTTCGCCGTCTGGGATTTCATGTCCTTACTGAAGGCGCTCCAGCGCGCCCTGACCTGCGTCGACCTACCCTGGCGACCGACGCCCGCGCCGCGGCTCCGGCGTTTGATTAACGAGATCGTCCTCGGCGAAGAAAGCGACGTGACCGCGGACGGGGAGGCGACGAGCCACTACGAGCTCTACCTGCGCGCGATGCGAGAAGCGGGCGCGGAGACGGGACCGATCGAGCGCGTCGTCGCACGAATCGCGGACGGGAGCGACGTCACGGGCGCGCTCACCGAAGCCGATCTGCCGGAAAGTGTGCGCGCGTTTGTCGAGCATACCTTCACCGTCGCGACTACGGGCGAGGTGCATGAAGTCGCGGCCGCCTTCACCTATGGGCGCGAGGATCTGATTCCTGATTTGTTCGGCGAACTGGTGGCGCAATTGGAAAGCGAGTTCCCCGATCGAATGGCGACCTTGCGTTACTACCTCGACCGGCACATCGAGCTCGACGGCGATGAACACGGCGTCCTGGGACGCGAGATGGTGGCGCTTCTCTGCGGCGACGATGCGCGGAAGCAGCGGGAAGCAGCAGCGGCCGCGGTGGCGGCGTTGCAGGCGCGACTCGCGCTCTGGGATGGAATCCTCGACGCCGTGACCGCGCCGACGCGCACGACTCGTTAGGCAATCGCTCGCAGAGCCCAGCGCAGCTTGGCGGAAGTGGCGCGCGGATTAGCGCGGCGTTCTTCCGCGCCGGGACGCACCACGTCGCGCGCGATCTCGGCGTAATGCCCGTCGCGATGGCCGGCTTCGAAAGCTTTTTTCACGCGGCGATCTTCGCCGGAGTGGAAGGTAAGAATCGCGACGCGACCGCCCGGATTTAAGCAAGCCGGCAGGTTTCGCAGGAAGGTATCGAGCGCGGAGAACTCATCATTCACTAAGATGCGCAGCGCTTGAAAAACGCGCCGTACTGAAAGCTCGCGCTCCTCTTCCTTCCGCGTGGGCAAGGCGGCGCGGACGGCCTCGGCCAGCGTGCGCGTGGTTGGGAAGGTTTTCCCGGCGAGGCTGGGCGCGAGCGCGGGATGCGATTCGTCGGCGTTCTCGATCAACAAACGCGCGAGCTTTTCCGCGGAGAGTTTTTGCAAGAGGATCGAGGCGGGTACGCCGCGTTCCGGGTTCATCCGGAGGTCGAGCGGTCCCTCGAACTTCAGCGAGAAGCCGCGCTGCGGATCATCCAGTTGCATCGAAGAAACGCCGAGATCGGCCAGGACGAGATCAACCGCGCCGAGACCGGTCTGCGCGAGCAACTGCGGCAGCCCGGCGAAGTTCGTGCGATGGGCAGTAAAGGCAGTCGCGTCGAAGCCCAGGGCGCGGAGCCGGGCCTCAGTTTTCGGCAGCTCAATCGGGTCCGCGTCGAGCCCAAGCAGGCGGCCGCCGGGTTGCAGATGCGGCAGAATCGCGCACGCGTGGCCGCCGTAACCGAGCGTCGCATCGACTGCGATTTCGCCTGGCTGCGGCGCAAGCGCGGCGAGCACCTCTTCGACCATGATCGGCCGATGCGAACCTGCGGGCGTCTTCCCGGAAGCGAGCACCTTCGCGATTGTTTCAGCATAGCGCGCGGGCGCGTGCTCCTTGTATTTCTCCTCGAAACGGTGCGGATTCTTGCCGCGATAACGCACCCGGCGCGGCGGCCGTTCGGATGGAGCCTCGTCGGACATGCTGTTGGCGAAAGCTAGTGGCGGGCGGCGGCGTGCGCGACGCGAAATCGAGGCGCGCGACCGGCCTATCTCGCGTTATGTTGGGCGCGTCATGCCGGTCTTCACCAATCTCGCCGCCTACCAGTTCGCGCCGTTGGGCGAGCTGCAGGAACTGCAGGCGGAGCTACGCAAGCTCTGCGCGGCGGGCGACGTGCGCGGCACCATCCTCCTAAGCGTAGAAGGGATCAACGTCGTCGTCTCCGCGGAGCGCGCGGGAATAAATGAACTGCTCGTTAGGCTGCGCGGCATCCCGGGCTGCGCGGAGCTGCTGGTGAAGCTAAGCGAAAGCGACCACCAGCCGTTTAACCGCATGCTGGTAAAGATTAAGAAGGAGATCATCGCCTTCGGCGTGGAAGGGATCGATCCCACCCGTCGGCCCGCGCCGCGCGTGGCGCCGCGCGAGCTGAAACAATGGCTCGACGAAGGCCGCGCTGTCACCTTGCTCGACACGCGCAACGCCTACGAGGTGAAGCTCGGCACCTTCCGCAATGCGCGCACTCTTCCGCTCGATCACTTCCGCGATTTTCCCGCCGCCGTGGGTGCTTTGCCTAACGAGTGGAAGGAGGCTCCGGTCGTCACCTTCTGCACCGGCGGTATCCGCTGCGAGAAAGCCGCGCCACTCCTCGAGCTGGCCGGTTTCACCCAGGTCTTCCAACTCGACGGCGGCATCCTCCGTTACTTCGAAGAATGCGGTGGCGCGCACTACGAGGGCGACTGTTTCGTCTTCGACAAGCGGGTCGCGCTCGACCCGGCGCTGCGCGAGACCGGGGCCGCGCTCTGCTTCGTCTGCCAGATGCCGCTGACCGTCGCGGAACAGGCCGATCCGCGCTACGTGGAGTCGGTTTCCTGCCCGCACTGTCACACCGCCTCACCGCGAAAAGGCGGCGCGCCGGGAGGGATCCGGGTGTAGCTTGCCCGATGTCTGATCCACGAAACATCGCGCACGATAAAAAAGTCTCCCAGGAAAAGGAGCACGATCGCGCGAAGGATGCCGCTGACGAGAAACAGCCCGCCGCGCCCGAAGTCGCAACAGCGCCGCAGGACGAAAACGCGGTGAAGGAGCATGAGCAATCCGTCGCTGTCCTTTCGAAGCTGAAGGAAATGGAATTTCATTCCCGGGCAAACATCGAAGTCCTCGCGGGCCTCACCCTGACTATCGGCGACGAACTGAAGCAGAAGGAATTTGTCGATCCGATCGGCGATCTCTACGGCGCGCAGGACGCTTTCCAGACGCGGATTTCCGAGTTGGTCACGAGCTACGAAGCGAAGTGCGAAACGCTCAAGCCGACCGCCTAGGCGGCCCGGTGCTTCTTGAGGAAGGCGCGAACGGCGTCGTTAAACTTCGCCGGCTGATCGAGCATGAGGAAATGGGAGACGTTCTCCCAGACTTGGTAGTCGAGATTCGGCACGAGTTCGCGCACGAAGGCTTCATAGTCCGCTGACCAGCCCGGCTGCTTCGCGAGCAGGATCAGGACAGGCACCTCGATCTTGTCCGGCTTCCAAATCTCCGGCGGCGCCGTGTTCTCGAATTCGCTCACCGCGACGTACTGCGGCGTCGCCCGCATTAGGGCGCGGATGCGGGTGCGTTCTGCTTCATCCGGAATCGGCTCCGTGATGGAGTCGATCAGTTTACCGGAGACCGCGGCGTAGTCGGGACCGCGCATCGGGCCGAGGAATTTCTCCAGCGCGGCCGCGTCGAAGAATGGCCGCAGCGGGCCATCGACGAGGACGAGGCCGCACACGCTCTGCGGATATTCGCGATAGAACTGGCGGACTACTGGCACGCCGTTGCTGTGCGCGACGAGCACGGCGGAAGTCGCTTTCGCGTCGCGTAGGACGGTGTCGATGGCGCGCGCGTAGAAGGACATGGTGTAATCGAGGCGCGGCTTGTCGCTTTGGCCGTGGCCGGGCAGGTCGATCGTGAGACAGCGGCCATCTTGCGCGAGTGCGGGCGCGTTCGCATTCCAAACGGTTCCGTCGCAGGCCCAACGTGGATAAAAACCAGCGGGACATCGCCTTGGCCGTAGTCGGTGTAGTGGATTTTGGTGCCGTCGAGTTCGGCGAAACGGGACGCGCCCGGTGCTGGATCAGCGCCGAGCGCGAGCGGCGGCAGCGTGGCGAGCGAGAGAAGAAGCAGAAGTGTGGGCTTCATGCGCGCAGGCTAGTGACGCGGTCGCGCGACAGCAAGACGGCGTCGGCTATGGCGTGTTGCCGGCCCGTGCTAGATTCCGCACGTGCAGGAAATCGAGAATTTGCAGCGGCATCCATCGCCGGTCGCGACCCCGCAGGCGCTGGCCTGGTCGGGACAGGAACTTTATCTTAGCTCGCGTGACGCGGGCACGTTTGGCCGGGTCGATACTGAAGCGTGGAAGATCGCGGAGGAATTGAATCCGCCGGGCGTGGTTTGGGCTGCGGTGGCGACGAACGACGGCTGGCGGCTCACGATCGGCGAAGATGCGCAGGACGACCGCTACATCTACCGGCACCGCGCGGGGAGCGGCTTCGAGAAGCTCTTTGCCTGCCCGGATTTCACCGGCTCCTACCTCAGCTTCGACGGCGAGCATCTTTACCTGAGCCAGTGGTATAAGGGGCTCATCCTCCAGCTCGATGAAGCCGGCAAGACAGTGCGCGAAATCCAAGCCGGCGCGGAGATCTGCGGCCACACTTTCGTCAACGGTGCGCTCCATGTCCTGCGCGGGCAGGAGAACGAAGGCGTCGCGGAGGAGTGGCGCATCGCGCGGCTCGACCTCGCGACGGGCGACGCGGAAGACCTGGCGGCGATCCCATTCGCGGCCCGCTCGCTCACGCATGATGGCGCGCGCTTTTGGTCGAACCATCGCGCGGCGAACGAGACGATCTCGTTCACCCTCCCGGCCACGAAGTAGCGGACGGTCGGATTGCGTCACGACTCGTTAGGCATGCACGATCGCGCGGCGATTGTCCCGAAAGCGCCGCTTCTGAGCGCGGGGGCGGTCAACATGTTGCTGGCCACCGGCGCCTTCGCAGTCATGAACGTCTTCGTGAAGCAGCTCGATCGCATCCCGGCGATGGAGATCGTCTTCTTCCGCTGCCTCGTCTCCGCGTTGATCTGCTTCGTCGGCATCGCGCGCGCCGGCGTTGATTGGAGGGGAAACAACAACGCGCTCCTGATCGCGCGCGGCAGTTTCGGCACGCTCGCGCTCTTCATGTTCTTCGTCACCCTGCAGCACATCCCGCTCGCAACCGCGGTCACGATCGCCTATCTCTCGCCCATCTTCACCACGCTGATCGGCGTCTTCGTCCTCGGGGAAAGCGTGCGGCTGGCGCAGTGGTTCTTCTACGCGATTGCCTTCGGCGGTGTGCTCGTGATCAAGGGCTGGGACGCGCCGGTGCCGGGCTTGTATCTGACTACTGGTATCACCTCGGCCGTCTGCTCGGCGGTGGCTTACAACCTCGTCCGCCGCTTGAAGGAAAGGGAGCACCCGCTCGTCGTCGTGCTGCATTTCCAGCTCGTCGGCGTGGTGGTCGGTTTCATCTTCACCGCACTTTATTGGACGGTGCCGATCAGTCTCTGGGAGTGGTTCTGCCTGCTCGTTTGCGGAGTGCTTACCCAACTCGGCCAGACTTGGCTGACCAAGTCGCTCCAGAGCGAGCGCCTCGCGAAGGTGTCCATCTTGAACTACACCGGCCTGGTTTACGCGCTCGCCTTCGGCGTGTTTATCTTCGGCGAGATCTACCCATTCCACGCCCTCGTCGGCATCGGACTCGTCGTCACCGGCGTGGTCTTGAGTGTGATCTACGGGAAACGCCGGCCGCTCGAGGTGATCGAGGAAAGCGAACTGGCGGAATAATTGTCCGCCGCATCCAAAGCGGGGCCGCCCGGCGAAGCAGTGACATCGATGGACTCGATCAATCGCAACCAACCGGAAGAAAATCGCGCCGACCTGCGTGGCGGCGAAGCCGTGGAGAAGATCCAGGAACTGGTCGGGAAGGCGCAGACTTGCTTCTTCTGTACCGCCGCGGCGATGGAAGGATCGACCGGCGCGCGCCCGATGAGCGTGCAGCAGGTGGACGACGCGGGACACCTTTGGTTCCTGAGCGCGGACGACAGCCACAAGAACGAAGAGCTGGCGCGTGACGGCGCGGTGCGCCTCTTTTTCCAAGGCTCGGCTCACTCGGATTTTCTCATGCTGACAGGGAAGGCCACGGTCTCGCGTGACAAAGGGAAGATCGAGGAACTGTGGGAGCCGATCATCAAGACTTGGTTTACGGGCGGGAAGGACGACCCGCGGATCACGGTGATCGAATTCACCCCGCAGGAGGGTTACTACTGGGACACGAAGCACGGGATGGCCGTGGCCGGGATTAAGATGCTGATCGGCGCGGCGATCGGAAGAACGCTGGACGACTCGATCGAAGGGACGCTCCGCGTGTGAAGCGGCTCTGGCTGCTTCCGGCGCTCGCGTTTCTTCTAGTAGGTTGCAGCACGATGCAGGTGGCCGAATTCGCCGACGGGCGACCGCTCTTTGACCCGGTGGAATTCTTTACCGGCCGGACGAGCTCGTATGGCGTGATGGAAAATCGCGGCGGCGCGCCGCAGCAAATCGTGCGCACGGAAACGCGCGGCGAACGGGAAGAGGACACCTTGCGGCTGGAGCAGGATCTAATTCTCGGCGTGAAGCGGCAGCACCGTTCCTGGCGCATCCGGAAGCTGGACGCGCAGCACTTTGAGGCAACGGCGAACGACATGATCGGCACCGCGCGCGGCGAAGCGCGCGGGAATGTCTTTCATTGGACCTTTACCCTCGCGCTCTCACCGGGGAATCCGCTCACGCGTGTGCAGATGAGCCAGTGGATGTATCTGCAACCGGACGGGAAATCGATGGTCAACCACAGTACGATCCGGAAGCTCGGCGTGGTCCTCGCGCAGGTGACGGAGCAGTTCCGGCGCGAGTAGCCGCGCCCCTCCCGAAAACGAAAACGGGCGTCTTGCCGAAGCAGACGCCCGTTTTGGTGAGAGCCAGTTTATTCCGAGAGCTTTTCCTTCGCTTCCCCGACTGTGCGCTCGATTTTGCCGCCGATTTTTTCGGCCACGCCCCGAGCTTCCAGGCTCTTGTCGCCGGTTAAGCTGCCGGCCTCTTCTTTGATTTTGCCTTTCGCTTCATGGAAGGCACCGTCGATTTTATCGTCCGTTGAACTCATACTAAAGGTTCGCACCCTAACCGCATGGTGGTTGCCATTATCGATCCGGACGCGCCGGGGCCGAAATGCCTGGCGGTGACCGAAGTTCACCTTTCACATGCTCACAGGCGGGTGAAGCTTTCGGCATGACTGCAGCCAAGACCGCTCGCATCGTACGTTTCCATCAAACCGGCGGCCCGGAAGTTTTGCAGATCGACGAAGTCGAGGTGCCAGCGCCGCAGAAGGGCGAGGTGCGCATCCAAGTCAAAGCGCTCGGGTTGAATCGCGCGGAGTCGATGTTTCGCCTCGGACAATACCTGGAAGAGCCGCGCTTCCCGGCCCGGCTCGGCTATGAAGCCGCGGGCACGATAGAAGCGATCGGCGAAGGGGTGACGGGACTGCGGGTGGGAGACGCGGTCAGCACGATCCCGAGTTTCATGCAAAATGACTACGGCGTGTATGGCGAACTTGCGATCGTCCCGGCGACCGCAGTCGCGAAGCGCCCCGATGCGCTCTCGTGGGAAGAAGCGGCCGCGGTCTGGATGCAATTCGCGACCGCGTACGGTGCGCTGATCGAGATCGCGCAATTGAAAACTGGCGAGGCCGTCGTCATTCCCGCGGCTTCCAGCAGCGTTGGCCTGGCCGCGATCCAGATCGCGAATATGATCGGCGCGACCTCGATCGCGCTCACTCGCACGGGCCAGAAAGTACAGGCGTTGAAAGAGGCGGACGCCGCGCACGTCATCGCGACGGAAGAGCAGGACCTCGTGGCCGAAGTGAAGAAGATCACGCAAGGGAAGGGCGCGCGGGTCGTCTTTGATCCGGTGGCCGGCCCGACTTTTGCCAAGCTGGCCGCGTCGGCCGCGGACCACGGGATTCTCCTTCAATACGGCGTGCTGAGCAGCGAGCCGACGCCGCTGCCGCTGATGGATCTACTCGCGAAGTCGCTCACCGTGCGCGGCTACGTGCTCTTCGAGATCACGAGCCACCCGCAGCGGCTCGAGGCCTGCAAGAAGTTCATCCTCGACGGGCTGAGCGCCGGCAAATTGAAGCCAATCATCTCGAAGACCTTCACCGGCCTGGAGCAGATCGTGGAAGCGCATCGCTACCTCGAAAGCAACCAGCAGATCGGCAAGATCGTAGTCACGGTCTAACGAGTGCTAATGGTGGTCGAGAAGATGAATCTCGCGGGCAAGGTCGCGATCGTGACGGGCGGCAGCAGCGGCATCGGCGCGGCGATTGTCCTCGAGCTGGCGCGGCAGGGCGCGAGCGTGGTGATCGTTTATCACTCGCACCCGGAAGCGGCGGAGAAGATTGCGCAGGAAGCGAAAGGCTACGGCGCGCGCACCTTGATCGTGCAGGCAAATGTCGGCCAGGTGAAGGAAGTGCGGCAGCTCTTCGACGCGACGCTGCAGGAGTTCGGCCGGCTCGACATCATGGTGAACAACGCCGGAATCGAGACGCGCACCTCGCTCCTCGAAACGACGGAAGAGGACTACGACAAGGTGATGACGGTGAACTTGAAGAGCGCTTTCTTCGGCTCGCAGCTCGCCGCGCAACAGATGATCAAGCAAGGCGGTGGCGGGCGCATCATTAACATCTCTTCCGTGCACGAAGACTGGCCGATGCCGGGGAACACGCCCTACTGCGTTTCAAAAGGCGGCATGCGCATGCTGACGCGCAACGCCGGGGTGGAGTTGGCCAAGCACCAGATCCTCGTGGTGGGCGTCGGGCCAGGCGCAGTCGCGACGCCGATCAACGAGGAGACGATGGAAGACCCGAAGCTCTTAAAGAAGTTAAACGATTCCATCCCGCTTGGCCGTGTCGCGGAGCCGGAAGAGATCGCGCGCCTGGTGGCTTTCCTCGCGGGAGACGGTGCGACTTACATGACCGCGACCACGATCATGGCCGACGGCGGCATCATGCAAGGAAGCGCCGGGCTCTGAGTGAGCGACCGATGTGAGCCATGCCGGTGCGACTCGATGTCTGGAGCGATTACGTCTGCCCGTTCTGCTACCTGGAAGAACCGGTCCTGACGAACTTGCAGCGGGAGTTCGGCGGCGATCTGGTGGTGCATTGGCGCGCCTTTGAGCTGCGGCCCGAGCCGGTGCCGACGCTGCCGCCGAGCGGCGATTATCTGACGAGCATCTGGGAGCGCGCGGTCTATCCGATGGCGAGGGAGCGCGGCATGAACCTGCAATTGCCGCCGGTGCAACCACGCAGCCGGCTCGCGCTGGAGGCCGCGGAGTGCGCGCGTGCGGAGGGGAAATTTGATGCGATGCACGCGGCGATCTTCCGCGCCTTCTTTGAGGAAGGGCGCGACATCGGACAAGTCGCAGTGCTGCTCGAACTGGGGGAGGCGAGCGGCCTGGAGCGGGTGCCATTGGAGAATGCCCTAACGAGTGGTCAATATCGCGGCCGTGTCCTGCTAGACGAGGCGCTGGCTTCGGAACTGGAGCTTTCCGGCGTGCCCGCGTTGCTCCTGCGGACCGGCACGGAACCGCTCGAGGCCGCGCGCCACCTGAGCGGTGCGCAACCGGAAGCGATCCTGCGCTCCGCCATCCGGCAGCTGTTGTAACGACCTAGTCTTCTTCGAGCAGCTTTCTCAACGAAATGCCGTCGGGGTAGCTGATGTCCGCGATCTTCCAGCGGCCGTTTTCTTCTTCCAGCTTGAACTTGATCACCATCGGCTTGCCGGAGTCTTCGAAAGTTGCTTTCACGATGGCGTCGTCGCCGTTGGCCGCGTTGTCGCGGGCGAGGGTAAACTTCGTAATCTGCGGATCCTGCGAAGCGTAAAGCGGGTCGAAGTCGAACGCGCCGACTTCGCCATCCGCTGCGACCGCGTCTTTCCAGATCAGGTCGGCCACTGCTTTCACGAAGAGGCGATCGAGCGCCTTCCGGCTCCTGGTTCCGCGGAAGACATCGATACCGCTTTTCTGCACTTGATAGAGACTCTTCACCGCCGCGACCGGATCGCTTTCCTTCGACTCAGCCCGCGTGGGCGGAGCGATGAGCAAGGAAAGGAAAAGGAAGGAGAGCAGGAGCAGGCTCTTGATCATAAGGATGGAGGTGAGTGGACTACTGGAGGAGTGATGCCGGAAGGCGATACCGCTCGGCCCAGAGCGGACTCTCGACATCGGTCGCGCCGAAGCGCCACTCGAGCACCTGCCAGGTGTCGCCCTCACGACGGAGAAGCGCTTCGCCTTG
>JBKJKL010000371.1:0-3844 GCA_046597485.1 Chthoniobacterales bacterium | reverse complement strand
GGCTATGAACTCAGCCAGCGCGCGGCAGGGCGGCTGGTGCCGATGTGGGGGATGTCGAGTATCGAGGAACGGCTGCGGGCGCTGCTGGAGGATTACGCGCCGCGGCAACTGGTGATCCTCGGCGATGTGGTCCACGACCGCGCGGCGGCGGGAGCGGCCCGGGATCTCATCGCGCGGCTCGGCGAGGTCTGCGAACTCATTGTGCTGGCCGGCAACCACGACCGCGCGATCGCGCGCGAGCTCGGCTTCCGCGATTTCTGGATGACGAAAGGCTTTCACTTCCACCATGGCCACTGCGAAGCGGAGTCGAACGACGCCATTCAAGTCATCGGCCACCACCATCCGACCGGCACGGTGACCGACGGCGCGGGTCTTCGCTTAAAACTACCCGCCCTCGTCCAACAGGGAAACTGCTGGATCCTGCCCGCGTTTTCGCCGTGGGCGGCGGGCACGTCCTGGCGGGCCGAGGCGGAAAGCCAGGTCTGGCTCTGCACGCCCCAGCGCATCCTGCGTCTCCCGCCGGTCCAGCCGGCCGCAGCCTAGGCCTGCGCGGTCGCGGCCAGCTCGGAGGTGCAATGCGCGCAGCGCGTCGCCTTGATCGAGATCGCCATCTGGCAGTATGGGCAGTCCTTCACCACCGGCGGCGCGCCCGGCTTCGGCTTCTTCATATTATTAATCGCGCGCACGAGCAGGAAGATGCAGAAGGCGACGATGATAAAGTTCACTACCAAGGTGAGGAAGTTGCCGTAGTTCCACGTGATGGCGCCGAGCTTGGCTGCTTCTTCCGGCGTCTGAAACACGCCGCCACCTGGAGCCGCTTTCAAGACAACGAACTGCTTGGTGAAGTCGAGACCGCCGGTGATCAGCCCGATCGGCGGCATGATGATGTCTTTCACCAGCGAACTGACAATGGCGCCGAAAGCAGCGCCGATGATCACGCCGACAGCCAGGTCGACGGCATTCCCTTTAATCGCGAACTCTTTGAACTCTTTCAACATAGTCCGCACCCTTTCAGCTCACGACCAGGTTGACCAGCTTGTTGCGGATGCTGACCACCTTCCGCACCGTCTTGCCCGCGACCAGCTCCTGCACGCGCTCATTCGCGCGCGCGATCTTTTCCAACTCCGCATCGCTCGCGTCGATCGGCACCCGCGCGCGGTCGCGCACCTTGCCATTGACCTGAAAGACGATCTCGACCTCGTCCTCCACGAGCAGAGCAGGATCGAATTCCGGCCAGCGCTGGGCCGTGAGGTCACCCGTGCCGCCGACCGTCGCCCACAGCTCTGAAGTGAGATGCGGGGCGAATGGATTCAGCACCACGAGGAAGCTGCGCAGCGTTGCCTTCGGCAGCACGGGCGCATTCACGAAGGCATTTACGAAGACCATCATCTGCGAGATAGCGGTGTTGAAGGAAAGCGTCTCGATGTCCTCGGTCACTTTTTTGATCGTGGCGTGCAGGATCCGCTGCTGCGCTTTGTCCGGCGCGCTCTCCTGCAACCGTGCCGACGGCTCCCATTCGCCCGCCTGGTTTTCCTCCATGATGAGGCGCCAAACGCGGGCGAGAAAACGCGAGACGCCCTCGACGCCTTTCATGCTCCACGGCTTCATCTGCTCGAGCGGGCCCATGAACATCTCGTAGCAGCGGAACGCATCCGCCCCGTACTCCGCGATCACGTCGAGCGGATCGATTACGTTGCCCCAGCGCTTCGACATCTTCCGGCCGTCCTCGCCGAGGATCATTCCCTGATTCACGAGGCGCTGGAACGGCTCGGGTTTCGAGAGATGGCCGAGGTCAAAGAGGACTTTGTGCCAGAAACGCGCATACAAGAGATGCAGAACCGCGTGCTCCGTCCCGCCGACGTAGAGATCCACGCCGCCAGCCTGTTCGCCGCCCATCCAGTAACGCTCCGCGGCTTCGCCAACAAAACGGCCGCTGTTCCGCGGATCGCAGAAGCGCAGGTAATACCAGCACGAGCCGGCCCACTGCGGCATCGTGTTCGTCTCACGCGTCGCGGCCTCGGAATAGCGGAGCCACTCCTTCGCCCGCGCCAAGGGCGGCTCGCCCGTCCCGGTCGGTTTGAAATCTTCCAGCGGCGGCGGCGTTAGCGGGAGTTCGTCTTCGCCTAACGAGCGGTGCCTCCCGTCCTGCCAGACGATCGGGAACGGCTCGCCCCAATAGCGCTGCCGGGAAAAAAGCCAGTCGCGCAGCTTGTAGCGAATGTCGCGGCGGCCATGTCCATTTTCGTCCAGCCAGCTGATCATTTTCTCCGTCGCGACGGCAGTCGGAAGCCCATCGATCAGCGGAGAGTTGACTGCAAAACCATCGCCCGGCGTGCAGACCAGCGGCGGCAAACTGCAGGGAGCTTCGCCGCCCTCGCTCGTGCGCGGCGCCTCTGCGACCACTTCGCGGATCGGTAGTTGAAACTGCTGCGCAAACTCGAAGTCGCGCTCATCGTGCGCCGGCACGGCCATGATCGCGCCTGTGCCGTAGCCCATCAGTACGTAGTCGGCGATCCAGATCGGGATGCGCTCGCCGTTGACTGGATTGAGCGCAAACGCGCCGGTCGCAACGCCGGTCTTGCCTTTCGCGAGATCAGTCCGTTCGAGGTCGGATTTGCCCGCGACCTCGGCGCGATATTGCGCGATCACCTCCCGCTGTTCCGCCGTCGCGAGTCGGTCGACCAGCGGATGCTCCGGCGCCAACACCATGTAGGTAGCGCCGTAGAGTGTGTCCGGCCGGGTCGTGAAGACGGTCAGCTTTTCCTCGCTGCCCCCGATGGTGAAATGAATCTGCGCGCCATCGCTTCGGCCGATCCAATTGCGCTGCAAAAGCTTGATCCCATCCGGCCAGTCGAGGCCGTCGAGTTCGTGAATCAAGCGGTCGGCGTAGGCGGTGATGCGGAGCATCCATTGCCGCATCGGCCGCCGCACGACCGGGAACCCGCCGACCTCGCTCATGCCGTCGATCACTTCTTCGTTTGCGAGGACGGTCCCGAGTTCCGGGCACCAGTTCACCGGCACCTCCGCGACATAGGCGAGGCGAACGGAATCCGGATCCGCGCCCGTGTAGGTGGAAATGGATTCCGCGCGCTGCGTCTCGGGGTTAAACCAGGAATGGTAAATCTGGAGGAAGATCCACTGGGTCCAGCGAAAGAATTCCGGCGCCGCGGTGCTGATCTCGCGCTCCCAATCGTAGGAGAAACCAATCCGCTTCAGCTGCGTTTTGAACTTCGCGACGTTCTGCGCCGTCGTAACCTCGGGATGCTGGCCGGTCTTGATCGCGTATTGCTCGGCCGGCAATCCGAAGGCGTCCCAGCCCATCGGGTGCAGGACGTTAAAGCCGCACATCCGCTTGTAGCGCGCCACGATGTCGGTCGCGGTGTAGCCCTCGGGATGGCCAACGTGGAGCCCCGCGCCACTCGGATAGGGGAACATGTCGAGGACATAGTATTTCGGCCGGCTCGCTTCGAAGCCGGGTTCGCCAGGATTCGGCGAATGAAAGGAACGGCGCTCATCCCAGATCGTTTGCCACTTGGGCTCGATCTGATCGAAGGGGTATGGTTTGCGACGATCGCTCATCGGCAGAGATAGACAGAAAAACACCCTCGCGGCAAATAGCGCATGACCACGCTCCTCCTCGCCACACGCAACGCGCACAAGACGCACGAGTTCGCCGCGCTCCTCAGCCCGGCGGTCACGGTGATCGATCTTTCGGCGCATCCTGAGTTTTCGCCGGTGGAGGAAACCGGGACCACGTTTGCCGAAAACGCGATCCTGAAAGCGGTCACGATTTCGCGCGGGGTGAGCGGATTAGTCGTGGCCGACGATTCCGGCCTGGAGGTGG
>JBKJKL010000342.1:0-4216 GCA_046597485.1 Chthoniobacterales bacterium | reverse complement strand
CTATTCATTTCTCGGCACCGAGCCGCGCGCGATCCTGCAAAGTCGCGGGACCGAAATCAACTTCATCGAGCATGGAGAAAGCAGGCGCGCGACCAGTCGCGATCCGTTGGACGCGTTACGCGAACTGATGGCGCGCTACGCTTTTGTGACGCGCCCGAATCTGCCGCGCTTTTGCGGCGGCGTTGTCGGATACCTCGGCTACGAAGCGGTTGGTCTTTTCGAGCCGACTGTTCCGACAGCGGCCCGGGACGAACTCGAACTTCCCGAGATGCTTTTCATGCTCACGAGCAATCTCCTGGTCTTCGATCATCGGCTGCGCACGCTCAAGATTATCGTCAACGCCTTCCTCGAAGACGGCTCGGTGGACGAAGTCTATGCGCGCGCCGCCGAGACGATCGGTCGCATCGCGGAAAAGCTCGCGCAGCCGGCCGACCTCCCGCTGGTGCGGACGGATGACGTTGGGCTGCCCGCGTGGCGCAGCAATTTTCGTCGCGAAGAATTCGAAGCCGCTGTCGCCCGCGCGAAAGAATACATCCGCGCGGGGGATGTCTTTCAAGTCGTGCTCTCGCAGCGCTTCGAATGCGACTTCGGCGGCGACGCGCTCGAGCTCTACCGCTGCCTGCGCTTCGTCAATCCTTCGCCCTACATGTTTTGTCTTAAATTTGGTGGCGATTTTGCCCTCGTCGGCAGTTCGCCCGAACTGCACGTGCGGCTTCTCGGGGAGACCGTGGAAATCCGCCCGATCGCCGGCACGCGACCGCGCGGCCGAACGCCGGAAGAAGATGAACGCAACGCCACCGAGCTGCTCAGCGACGAAAAAGAACGCGCCGAACACATCATGCTGGTGGATCTCGCGCGAAATGACGTTGGCCGAATCTCGGAATACGGCAGCGTGCAGGTAACGGAGTTCATGAACATCGAGCGCTACAGCCATGTCATGCACATCGTCTCGAACGTCGTTGGCCGGCTGCGTGGCGATCGTGATGGGTTCGACCTGGTCCGAGCGACTTTTCCAGCAGGCACCGTCTCAGGCGCGCCAAAGATTCGCGCGATGCAGATCATCGCCGAACTCGAGCAAACCCGGCGCGGTTGCTACGCTGGAGCGATCGGCTACTTCGGCTTCGACGGCAATCTCGACTCCTGCATCGCGCTTCGCTCCGCCGTTTTGAAGAATGGCAAAGCCTACTTCCAGGCTGGCGCTGGCATCGTCGCCGATTCCGATCCCAGCGCCGAATTTCAGGAGACGTTCAACAAGGCCAGTGCAGTCGCTCGCGCTTTGGCGATGGCATGTTCCGCGGTCGTTTAACGGTTGCACTCCGAACGAGGGCTAAGCCGGCTATCGGGCTCGAACCGATGACCTGCTGATTACAAATCAGCTGCTCTACCAACTGAGCTAAGCCGGCGGAAAGGGGGGCGCAGATTAGCCCATGCGCGCGGGCGAGACAACCCGGGCCTATCGGTTCGCGACGGTCAGCGGCTCGGCGGTTTCCAGATTCTTGATGACCGTGCTGAGGTAAACCGACTCCGGGTGGAACGATTTGTACTTCGTGATCTCGGCGCGGTTCAAAACCTTGAAGCCGTAGCGCTCGAACATCTTTTCGCCGCGCCGGCTCTCGAAGGTCACGATCTGTCCGTAGACCCGTTTTTCGCCGCTGCGATGGAGGTAGGAGAAGTAGGCGCTAAGCAAGGCGCGCGTGGTCGACATCTTGCGCGCGTCCGGCAGGAGATTGATGTGGAAATGCGGGGTGCGGCGCGGCGCGGCCGGGACTTCGCGCCAGCCGTTCATCAGGATCCAGAGGATGAAGCGGCGCGAGCGCGTGTTGTAGCGGCCGTAGCGGAGCAGCGCGCGGAGGAAGAGGACGATATTTTGGTAGAGCGAGTAGACCTGGTTCCGGAGCGACTTGCGGCAGCCTAACAAGTAACCGGTCAGCTCGCCCTTCTGCTCGATGACGAACGACGACTCTGGTTCGTGGTCGGTGTAGTAGGTGGTCAGGAAATCGGCGAAGAGCTCGCGGTCCTCGTAGATGGGATCGATCGGCTCGCCGAGGAAACCCGTTGCGCAGCAAAGACGGCGCACCGCCTCGCGATCGCTCGCGCGATAGCTGCGAATGGTGAATTCCTCTTTCATGGCGCTCCTCTGTAACTTGCGACCACTGTGCCGTAAATCGAAAACAAGCGCGCGAAGACCTCGGGCCATGCGTAGCGTTGGAGCACTTTAATTGCTGCGGCGCGGCCGAGATCGGCCAGATCGGGGCGGACCAAGGTCCGCTCGATCGCGCTCGCGAGCGCGTGCGCACTGTTTTCCTCCGCCCAGGTGGATTGATCGTGCAGGATCGCTTCGTCCATGAAACTGCCGCGAATGCCAACCACCGCCGTGCCGCAGGCCTGGCTCTCAAGCGCGGCGAGGCCGAAGGTCTCTTCCACGCCTGGATGAACGAACAGATCGGCTGCGCGGTAGTAGGCGGCGAGCTCGGCGCGGTCATTGCAGGACGGCAGCCAGCGCAAGCCAGCGAAATCGCGCTCGAGTTTCTGGAGATGCACGCGCTCGGGCCCATCGCCGATAACGAGCAGACGGAGGCCGGTGCGGCGTTGCGCGAAGAGGCGAACGGCGTCGAAGAGCGTGCGGCTGTTTTTTTCCCCCGCGAGTCGTCCCACGTAGAGCAGGAGCCTCTCGTGCGATTCGACGCCGAGCGCGCGCCGCGTCGCGCCGCGATCGTCCCCGGGGTGGAATAGACCTACCTCCACGCCGAGGCCGACGAGCTCCGTGTTTCGCACCCCCCACGTCCGCAGGAGTTCGCCCATGCCGCCGGCGGCAACGAAGGTGGCGGCGAAGCGATTGTAAAAATCACGCGTGTAGTTGCGGGCCGCGCTCATGACGAATTCGCAAACGCGTTCGCCGAACTGCCTGGCCGGGGCGCGCAGGTAGGCATCGGCAAAGTGCGAGTGGTAGTAGGCGACGACCGGGATGCGATAGGCGGCGCCGGCGCGGAGCGCTTTCCAGCCGAGCTGATATGGATCGGCCGACTCGATGATGTCCGGCCGTTCGCGATCCAGAATTTCGTCGATCGCGCCGAGCCGGAGGAAGGCGCGGTAGAGGCTGGTGCGCGAGACGAGCGGCGAGGCAACGGAATAAATGCGCGAACGACCACTGGCCGTGACCTCGTTCTTCGCGCCCGGAACAATTAGGACATGCTCATCCTGCGGCCGATGCTCCTGCAGGAACGCGATCTTCTCGTGCAGGTAGCGTTTCACGCCGCCACTGCGCGGCGAGTAGAACTGCGTGAGGTCGCAAACTTTCAGGAATTCAGTTGGCTGAGATAGCGCTCGGCTTCGATCGCCGCCGCGCAACCGGAACCGGCGGCGGTGATGGCTTGCTTGTAGACGCGATCGGCCACGTCGCCGGCGATGAAGACGCCGGGATGCTTGCTCTCCGCCAGATGCCGGACCAGCAGGTAACCATCCGGATCGGTCTCCAGTTTGCCGCTAAAAGCCTTCGTGTTCGGGTCGTGTCCGATAGCGACGAAAACGCAGGCGACGTCGAGCAGGCGCTCGGCGTTCGTGTTCACGTCGCGCAGTTTTACCTGCTTCATCTCGCCTTTTTCGTCCGGGATATACTGCGTCACGACCGTGTGCCAGATGGGTTCGATGTGCTCACAGTTGAGGACGCGGTCGGCCATGATCTTCGAGGCGCGGAGATGGTCGCGCCGATGGATGAGGTAAACCTTGGAAGCGAAACGCGTGAGGAAGAGCGCTTCCTCGGCCGCGGAATCGCCGCCGCCCACGACGCAGACCGGCACGTTGCGATAAAAAGCGCCGTCGCAGGTCGCGCAGCTCGTCAGCCCGTGGCCGATCAGCTTTTCCTCGTTCTCGAGCCCGAGCCAACGCGCGGAGGCACCGCTGGCCACGATCAGCGACTGCGTCTCGAGCCATTCATCGCCGTCGATTTGCAGGCGGACATGCGTTTCGGTTGGTTCGTAACCAGTCACTTCTGAATAGGCAAAGCGCGCGCCGAATTTCTCCGCCTGCGCGTGCATGTTCATAACGAGCTGCGGGCCATCGATGCCTTCCACGAAGCCAGGAAAATTTTCCACCAGCGTGGTCGTGGAGAGCTGGCCGCCCGGCTGACGCCCCTCGAGGACGAGCGGGCTGAGGTTGGAGCGCGCGGCGTAAATCGCGGCAGTGAGGCCCGCGCAGCCGCTTCCGACGATGATCACTT
>JBKJKL010000089.1:0-3202 GCA_046597485.1 Chthoniobacterales bacterium | reverse complement strand
CGCATCGGCAGAGTTGACGGCACGATCGCCGTTGGCATCGCCCACCAGCACGGGCAGGCCGATCGGAACGTCGCCCTGCGCGCTGCCGCTAGTCGTATTGAATAGTTGCACCGCGATGGTCTGCCCGTCGGTCACATTGGCCAGGTCGATCATCACCATCGGACCGATGATCGTCATGCCCGTGACCATGCCAGTTCCAGCTACCACACCGGCCGCCATGTCCGAGACTGGCGCATTGAACGTCACCACCATCTGGTAGTTACCCGGCGCGCCTCCGCTGCGACACTCCGTGGGCACCGGTCCGTTGACGTTCAGGTCCGCGTCGAACGTGCCCACCCCGGTGTGGGCCTTGCGTGAGACCGCGCCGGCGGGCTGCGGTGGCTTGCATTTCCCCGCCGCCCCTGCGCCGAAGATCGCTGCCACTTCCGCGCCGCTGAGCGCGCGGCCGAAGTATTCCACTTCATCCATCAACCCGCGGAGGAAGCGCGTGGGCGAACCACCGCCCCACGACCGGCCGACGTTGATTGGGCGCGTGTTGTTCGCGATCGGGGTACTAAAGGGCATGGTGACATTGAGCGCACCATCGAGATAAAGGCGGAACTCCGTCCCGGTGTAGACGCCGGCGACGTGATGCCACTGGTTATCCAGGATGCCGGTGGTCGTGCAGGGCCCGTGGAAGTCGTTCGAGTTGCTGCCCGTGCCGTAGAAGAAGCAGGGATTCCCGGCGGTGTCGGTCTGCACGGCCCAGCCCGTGCCATCAGTCCAGCCGTGCGACTTATCGACCAGGAGCGATTGCGGGAATGACTGCTGCGAGTTCGCCTTTACCCAAAAATCAACACTGAAGGCGCCGCTCGGATTCAACTGCTCGCTCTGCGGCACCTGCACGAAGCTATCCACGCCATCGAGGCTGAAGGCCTGCCCCACCATTCCCGCGGCGTAGGTGGCGGCGCCTTGTAGGGAGCCGTTGTTACCCCGGCCATTGTCCCGCGTGTTCCCATCGCCGGCCAGCCACAAAACCATGCCCGAGGGCGGCGGCGTGCAGGGCGGGAGCACCCGCACCAGGCCGGTCATCCCGGAGCCGCAGTGCGCTGCGCAGAAGTAGGAGTAATCGCCCCCGGTGTTAAAGGTGTGGGTGTAGATGAAGCCGGTGTTGTTCAGGACGCCCGAGCTGCAATTGGTGTCGCTCGGCGAGCAGAACTGGCTGTTTGCGGTGCAAGGCGGGCCGCTCGTCACGCTATGATTGTTGCTCCCCCAGGTCCACCGCACGGTGTCGCCGACTGAGATAGTTACCTGGGCTGGCTGGAAGGTGCGACTTCCACTTGGCCCTACCGTCACATCGAAAAGCTGGCTTGTGGCGGATGGCGCGCCGCTCACCGCTGGTTGGCCATTCGGGTCAAGTATGGTCAGCCCCGGCGCGGCTTGGCGCGGTTCCTCCGCGCTTGCGGGAGGCGCTTGGAAGCCGCCGAGCAACGCCAGCGCAATCACGGGCGAGACGAAGAATTTGGGACGCAGCGAAAGAATGGAAGTGTTCATGATAGCAAGGGGGTAACCGCGCATAGTCCCCGGCCGCGTCGCCCGCAGCAAGCAAACAAACAGCGCCCGTGCGAGGCGACCTTCACCGCCAACCAGTGGCTTGGCATCGCCTCACGACTCACTCTGCCTCGGCGCGAAGAATCTCGAGCGGCGGCGTGCTTCCAAGGCCGCGGCTGGTGAGAAGCCCGATCGTCACTGTCAGCCCGCTGACCGAAGCCGCGGTGATGAGCAGCGGCCAAAGCGACGGCGCGTAAGTGAGCTGGAAAACGAAACGCGCCAGCGCCCAACTCGAAGCGACGGCGAGCAGGATTCCCGTTACGCTCGCGAGCAGGCTGAGGAGCAGATACTCCGCGAAAAGAATCTGCCAGATCTGCGCGCGCGAAGCGCCCAGCGTGCGCAGGAGGACGCTCTCCTTCAGCCGTTGGTAGCGTCCGCTCCAGATCGTGCTCGCGAGCACAACAACGCCGGAGCCGACGGTGAAGAGCGACATGACGCGGATGACGAGCGCCACCTTCCCCAGGATGGAATCGACCGTCTGGATGACCGAGGTCAGGTCGATCGCCGAGACGTTGCTGAACTTCGCGACCACCGCGCTTTGCAGGCGTGCGGAAGCGGCGGCATCCGGGACCCGGCTGACTAGGACATGGAAGGTCGGCGCCGCCTCGAGCACCCCCGCGGGGAAGACGACGAAGAAATTGGTCTGGAAGCGCTTCCAGTCGATTTCGCGGGTGCTCGCGATCTTCGTCCGAATCGGGATGCCCTGGACATCGAAGACCAGCTCGTCGCCGATCGTCGCGCCGAAATCGCGCGCGATCTCCTTGTCGATCGAGATCGGGACGATGTCACCCGCATGATAGTCGACCCGCCCTTGCCATGATCCGGCCACAATTTTCTCCGTCTCGGCCAGCGTCTCGCGGTAGGTGGAGCGATATTCGCGCTGTAGTTCCCACTCCGGGATTTTGCGCGCGGGATCAGCGAGAATCTCGCTCACTGGCCGCCCCTTGATCGAACTCAAGCGCATCGTCACGACCGGCGCTTCCTGCACCACCGGGAGGCCGAGCGACTGGGCGAGCGCGGCTACTTCCTGCGTTTGGTCGGTCTGAATGTCGAAGAGGAAGATGTTCGGCTGGTCGTTAAAATCGATCGAGCGGAACTGCGTCAGGAGCACCTCGCGACTGAGGTAGAGATTGAGCAGGAGGAAGGTGCCGAGACCGAGCGCAACGGTCAGGAGGAGGGTGCGATTGTTTGGGCGGTAGAGATTCGCGAGTCCCTGGCGCGCCGGGAAACTCCAGCGGTGCGGGAAGAACCGGCGCACGGCGAGCATGAGCAGCATTGCCATCCCGGCGAAGATGAGGATCGCGACGCCGAGGGCGGCGGAGAAGATGAGGCCGCGCTTCCAGCTATCGGTCTGGGAGATGGCAAACGCGGTCACGCTCGCCGCGATGACCAGGTAAACGAACACAACCAGCCAATCCCGCCGCCGCGGCGATGTATCGTCTCCCGCCGCGGAACGGAGGATGAGCAACGGCGAAACGCGCCGGAAGCGAAGCAGCGCGGGCAAAGCGAAGAGAATGCAGATGGCGAAGCCAAGCAGCATCCCGCGCAAAACCGGCGGCCAAGCGACCGTGATCGCGATCGGCACCGGGATGAAGCTTTTTAGGATGACGGG
>JBKJKL010000024.1:0-5882 GCA_046597485.1 Chthoniobacterales bacterium | reverse complement strand
CGCGTGTGCGGCAGGACCGCGAGGAGCGCTTTCGCCTCGCTCGCGAAATAGACTTCGCCGTGCGTTTCTGCGACGTAGACGCGGTCGAAGCCAAACCGGTCATTGAAGAGCCACGCGCTGCGGCGACGCCGATCGATGACCAGCCCGGCGAACAAGCCGTTCAGGCGTTCCACGCCTTCGTCGCCATTCTCCTCGAACTGCTTCGCGAGCGGCTCGTTCGTTTCCTGATGACACTCGCCCGAAAACGCGAGACAGATCCCGCCCCGGTCGCTTGCCGTCGAGTTGGCCGCAGCAGATGACTCCGCCAGCGCGACCCAGCCGCCAAAGACTCCGAGGTTGTCATCGGCGATCGTTCCGGAGCGATAGAACGGCTCGTGCATCATCGAGCACATCATCTGCTCGACGAGATCGGCGCACTCCGCCGTGGGCCGGCGGCTGACGATTCCTACGATGCCTGGCATGGGATGCTTACGGTTGAACCCTGCTCAACCAGCGCGCACGGAATTGCTTTAAGCGCGCGACGCTCTCCGCCGGCAGCAGATCCTTCCAGCCGCCGTCGTGCACCTGATCGTAGCCCAGTTCGAGCGCCAGCTCGCCTTTGCGCGAGAGGGGCACGAAGTAGCGCGGCAGCTTCACTTCCTGGAAGCCAGACTGGCGCTTGAAGTCGACGAGCGAACTCTCCGTCCAGGAGCCGTAAGTGAGGTAGGGCAGGCTCTTCGCCGCGCAGATCTCGACCGTCTTTGCGATCAGGAGATTGTTCGTCGCCTTGTCCCGGTGCTCGAACTTTGAAATGAACTGACCGAGCAAACCGTAGCGGCCGGCGTTGGCCAGCATGACGAAGCCGATCAGCTCGCTCTCGAAATAGGCGCCGATCAAATCCTCGCGGAAGAGGTAGCGCGCGAACTCCCGCTTGATCGTGGCGAAGTCCTTCCCGAAATGGACAAAGGGTCGGCCCTGGCGCACCGGCGTCTCGTTGAAAATCTCGACCATCCCGCGGACGAACTCGTCGTCGAACTGAGCCCCGCGCACTTCCACGCCAAGCTTTTGCGCTTTTCGCACTTTGTTGCGCGCGGTGCGCTCGACCTGCTGGCTGATCCAATTGTCGTAGGTCGTAACTGGTAGTGCCGAAATCGACTGCCAGCGCAGCGGGTAGAGGTAGTGCGGTTTCTCGTCCGGGAGTCGTTGCCAGAAAGTGAAAAGGTCTACGCCTCCGAGCTTCTTCAATTCCTCAACCACCCGCGCCGGCTGTTCGACGTCGTCATACCAATCGTCCACCACGCACGCGACGCGGAGAAAGCGGCCACTGACGGAATAGCGGACGCCGTCGATCGTCAGCTCGTTCCGAGCAGGCATCGCCACTTCATCCATCGCGGCCACGGCAGAGTTTAGGGTCGTTGGCATCAGCGAGCAGACAGGGTCACGCGACCGCTCGCTGCGGCGGCTTGGCCGCACTGCGCTGGCCGCGCAGCCATTGCTCAAACATCACCAGGCTGAAGAGCAGCTTGTGGTTATCGGCGCGGCCGGATTGATGGGCTTCGAGCAGAGCCCGCACGGGTTCCGGCTTCAGCACCTCGAACATGAGCGAGTCGCGCTCCCGCAGCATCTCGGCGAGCGAACTGTTCAAGGTGGAATCGAACCAGCCGTCGACCACGTTGACCGCGAAGCCACGTTTCTTCCGCTTCATCACCGCGGGCGGCAGATACTTTTCGCAGACGCGGCGGTGGATCCACTTGCCGGTGCCGTTGCGCACCTTGAGGCGCGCAGGCAGGCGTTGCGCGAACTCCACCACTGTCCGGTCGAGATAGGGCACACGACCTTCGAGGCCGTGCGCCATCGAGAGCTTGTCGGCAAACATGAGCAGCTCGTCGGGCAGGGACGAACGGACCTCGATCATCTGAAACTGATTCAGTTCATCGGTCGCGCTACTTTGCGTTAACACCTCGCGCCACAGATCCACGGCGCATCGCCCATTCCGGCGCGGCAGGAGATCGTCACGGAAAAGCCCATCGATCGTCTCGGCCGGGGCGAGTGAGAAAACATGCTCGAAGCGCTGCAGCGAATCCTCGATGCCTAACGAGTAAACGCCGCGCTTCAGCGTCTCGTTCCGCGGCAGGCGATTGACCGCGGAGGAAGCCGCGGCGCGCGCGAACCCCGGCAGGCTGCGCCAGCGCTCGCCGTAGTGCACGCCGAGGTGCCGCTTGTAGCCGCCGAAGAGTTCATCCGGCCCTTGCCCGATGATGATCACCTTCACGTCTTCGCGCGCCCGTTGCGAAACGAAATACATCGGGACAACGGAGGAGGAGGCGATCGGTTCCTCCAGTGCCTCAACGATCTTCGGCAGCGATCGCTCGAACTCCGCGCGGTCGAGTTTGACCGGAATATGCCGCGCCCCGAGGAGCCGCGCGCTTTCCGCCGCGTCGGCTAACTCGTCGTCCTCGAAGCTTTCGCCGTAGCCGACGGTGTAGGCTGGCCATGGTCCGCCGTGCTCGTTCATCAGCGCGAGAAGCAAGCCGGAATCGAGACCGCCGCTCAGCAGAATGCCCACCGGCACATCGCTCAGGAGATGACGCTGCACCGACGCCTGATAAAGACGCCAAAGCTCCTCGGTCGCCTCCTCGTGATCCTTCGACTTCGCGAACGGGACCGGAGTGTAATCATACCAACGCTTCTCGACGCATTGGCCCTTCTCGGCCACGAGCATCGTGCCAGGCGCCAGCTTGCGAATGCCGCGATGGATCGTGAAAGGCGACGGCGTGTAGCGGAAGCGGAGGAAAAGGTTCAACGCCTCGGGATCGATCTCCGGCGTCGTCCCTTCCGCCGCGAGGACCGGGCGAATCTCCGAGCCAAAAGTGAGCTGGCCGTCCACGATCCGGTAGTAGATCAGCTTCACCCCCATCGCGTCGCGCGCGACGATGAACCGCTCGTTAGGCGCATCCCAAAGGGCGAGGCCAAACATGCCGTTAAGACGACTGAGCACATCGGTCCCCCACTCCTTGTAACCGTGGATAATGACTTCGGTGTCGCTGTTCGTGCGAAAGGTGTGCCCGCGGCTTTCCAGCTCCGCGCGGAGCTCGCGATAGTTGTAGATCTCGCCGTTGAAAATGATCCAGACCGTCTCCTCCGCGTCGGACATCGGTTGATGGCCGCCGGCCAGATCGATGATCGATAACCGCCGGAAGCCGAGGCCAACCGGGCCGGCGACGTGATAGCCCTCGTCATCCGGACCGCGATGCGCGATCGAGTCCGTCATGCGCTGGATCGTCCCGCGCTCCACCGGCCCGCGGCGGGCGAAGTTAAACTGTCCGGCAATTCCGCACATCTTGCTTAAGCTGCGGCCGAAACTTGCGCGCGGGCGCTTTCGTCCGCGAGGTAGAAGGCCAGGCTGCGAAAAATCTGCGACTGCGCCCAGCGGTGCATCGGAACGTTATCCCAGCCGAGCTTCAACTGGCGGGAACGGTAGGAGCCGTCCGCCTTTTGCCAGTCCTGCAAGATGCCCCGCAGGACTTGCTGCAGTTTCGCGTCGAGCTGCGGGAAACGATCGCGCAGGAGGAGGCAAAGATTGATGCATTCCGCGCAGTCGTAGAGCTCGCGCTTGTAGACGGTCATGCGCGGCGCCTTCGCGAAGGGCTTCGGCAAACCGTCGCTCTCGAAGAGATTCGCCAGGTAATAATCGACGCCGCGCGCGAGCGCTTTGAGCGTTTCGGGATGGCCAGTGAGCGAATGGATCTTCGCGAGCGCTTTCATCACGAAGCAGGTGTGAAAGTGATCGACGAAATCGCGCACCCCATCGACGGCGTAATACCAGGAGCCGTCCGGGTTCTGGTTTTCGAGAACGAAGTGCAGATTGCGCTCCGCGATCTTCCCATACCTTTCCTCGCCTAGCACTTGTGAAGCGCTGGTGAGCAGGAAGGCGCGATAAGCCGCGGCATTGATCACCCCGCCGCCGTCATAGGGCGAGTAGGAGCAACTGCTCGCCTTCTCGGAAACGGGGAAGTCCTTGATATCGGTGGCGGCGTGGCGGGCGACCGACGCGAGGACCTCTTTCCACTCGTCCCGGCCATCGATTTGGTAGACTTGCAGAAAAGCTTCGTAAGCGTAAGGCGTGCTCGTGATAAGCGGCGTCTGCGCGCGGATGATGCCGTTGCGCGTGACCCAGTCGAACGGATAACCCCAACAGTATTCCTGGAACTCCGAGGACCGGCTGCGCTGCAACTCGCGCAGGAAGTGGATCGCGCGCTCCAGGTGTTCCTTTTTCCCCGTCGCCTGATGGAGGAAGGCGAAACCCATTGCGTAATGCGCATCGGCGATCGGGAACCGGCCGGGCTTGTAAAAGAGGCGCCGCGCGGAGGGCAGGAACGCCTCGAAGAAAATCATCGGCGCCACCGCGGCCGTGCCGAGGAGCTTGTGCCGATAATAAAGCGCCTTGGCGCGTCCGCCGACCGGGCCGGCAAAGAAGGATTGGTGATCGAACGAAATTTCGCCGAACTCCTCCAGCCAGTGCGTGAAACGCGCGAGCGAGGCCGTGGCGTCGGCGGTGAGCGAGTCGTTGATGGGATCCAGGCGGTGTGTCGTGAAAGAACAGGTCCGAGGCGGCGTTACGCTTTGCGCGCGTAGATCATCCGGTGCCAGCCCCATTGGCGGCCGATCCAGTGCTCCATCGATTTCGGGAGAATCTTCGCCAGGCCCGGCCAGTGATCGATGTTGAACTCCCAAACCTCCTGCCGCACCTCCGCGAAATCCTGGAAGAGCTCGTCGGCCTCGGCCTTGTTGTAGACCTTGGCGAGCGGGCAGTAGGGACCATCGGTGTTCATGCTCACCCATTGCTCATGCGTCAGTTGCTGGGTGAGCGTTTCCTGATGGCCTTTTAACTTCCACTCATCGAAGCCGGTCACCTTTGCGAGCAGCTTAGGCATCCAACTCGGGCGGAGCAGGTGGCGGAAGAGTTTCCGCAGGAACATGATCTCGACGTAGTAGTTAATCGAGCTGCGGTTGTAGAGCATAACGGTGCAGGTGCCGCCAGGACGCAGGACGCGATGAATCTCGCGCACGATCCGCTCCGGGACCGGCGAGTGATGGATGACGCCGAAGCTGTAGGCGTGGTCAAAGCTAGCGTCAGGGAACGGGATCTTCTCCTCCGCGTTCGCGACATCGAAACGGCCCTCGACGTTGAAGAGCTTGAAGCGTTCGCGCGCCATCTCGATCGCGTTCGGGGTCAGGTCGACGCCGGTGTAGATCGCGCCGTTCTTCGCAAACTCGAGGCCGTCGGTCGCGATGCTGCAGCCGATCTCGATCATCTCCTTGCCGCGGTAGTCGGTGAAGCCAGCAACCTTTGGCACGTGCCACTCGCGCTTGCCGTACCGGTTGTTTGAGATCTCCTCGAAATAGCGGCGTCGATCCTCCGCTTCCGAGAGGTCGGACTGGCAGGGGTTCGCGTTCCAGAAGTCCTTCACTTCTGTGATGTCGGTTTGGGTCATATTAGTTGTGGGATTGCCGCAGGCCACGCGGACGAAAGAGAAAAGCGCGCAGGCGGTCAAGCTGCTCGCGACGATGCAACGCCATGACTTCGGGCGGGACCGGCCGCTCCACCCGCGTGATGAGCGAGTGCAGGTAGCCGGTCATTAAAAGGAGGCCGCCGATGCCATAGGGGCGTTTCAACATTTGGAAGCCGATCCGGAAAACCTGCCAGAGCGGATGATTGCCGAGGAAGTAATCCTTCCGTCCATAATCGAAACGCGCCTTCCAGATGTTGCTCTCCGTCGCCCCCATCGGGCGATGATGGAAGAAAGTTTTCTCGTGGAAGGAGCGCGTGATCCAGCCCTTGTAGCGCGCCTTGCGCACCGCGATCCAATCGATCCCGCCCCACTTCACTGGCGTGTAACCGC
>JBKJKL010000456.1:0-2885 GCA_046597485.1 Chthoniobacterales bacterium | reverse complement strand
CTCGGCCGGCGCCGGTAAAAATCTGCCTTGTGGCGAGGAAGGCGAGCAAGGTCACGAGAATTACCTGATGCGGCGCGAGGCGCAGTTCACGCCGCCGGTTCTCGGGACCTTGCTCGCCTTCCTTGCCACAAGGCAGATTTTTACCGGCGCCGGCCGGGTGGGGCAGGCGAATCCGCTCGCCTTCGATTTCGAGCAACCGCCGAGCGAAGCGCCGGTTGATTTTCAGATCAGCCAGCGCGCGGATCACATCGTGAACGACATCTACCAGTGGGTGCAGTTCAATCGCGCGATTATTAATGCGCGTGATGAGCCGCTAGCCGATCACCGGAAATATCGCCGCCTCCATCTACTCATCGGCGACTCAAACATGAGCCCGTTCGCGACCGCGCTGAAGGTGGGCACGACGGCCTGCATGCTCACCTTGCTCGAGGAAAACAAGCTGACGAAAAACCTCAGCCTGCGCGACGCGGTCCAGAGCACGCGGGAGATTTCGCGCGACAGCTCACACGCCTGGTTGGTCGAGCTGGAGAATGGCAAGACCGCGGGCGCGCTCGATTTGCAGTGGGAATTCCAGCAGCTCGCGCGGCAGCATCTCGGTGGACGGGACGAGGAGACGGATTGGGTGCTCGAGAGCTGGAGCGACACGCTCGATGCGCTGGCGAACAAGCCGTTGGCGCTCATCGGCGGGGTCGATTGGGTGACGAAGAAATGGCTCCTCGAGACGTTCATGGAAGCGGAGGGCGTGGGCTGGGACGACCCCTGGCTGCAGAGCCTCGATCTCGAGTATCACAACATCGATCCGGCGAAGGGGCTCTTCTTCGGCGTGCCCTGCGCGAAACGAATCGGCGAGTGGAACAACAATGCCCGCCGCGCCGCGGCCACCCGCACGCCGCCGGCCGATACGCGCGCGGCGGGACGAGCGCGCGCGGTCGCAGCGTTCCAAAAGCGCAAGCAACCCTATGTGATCAACTGGGACTCGATCGCCTGCGAAGGCCGCGAATTCCTGCTCATGGGCGACCCGTTCCAGACCTATACGGCCGAGGTCGCGGAGTTTCTCGCTGCGACTGCCTAGTCGATTCGCTGCAGCGCGGGGATGCCGTAGTTCTCCTGCAGAGCAGGCGCGTCCTTCGTCACCTGCGCGATGTCGAGCACGAGTTGCTTCGGATCTTCCTCGGTCTCGATCTTAATGAAGCCACCCTCGAGCGGCTGTTGCGTCGCTTCCGCGAGGTCGCGCAGCGACTTGATCTCGCGGCCGTTCACTTTTCGCACGATCAAATACGCGAGCTCGTCGTAGCCGATGGTTGCGTTGGCCGGCAGCACCTGGCTGAGCACAACGATGCGGCGGGCGCCGTCGGGAAAGAGCTCGGATTGGAAGCGATCGAAATAGACCAATCGTTGCGGCGCTTCCTTCTGCCAATTCGTGCCCCATTCCTTCAGATACGGGCGGCTCAACTCTTGGAAGATCAGGCCGCCGAGCACCACGTAGGAGGGCGCCTCGCCGGTGAGATACGGCGGCACCACGTAGTCGCTCGCGGCGCGATGCTCGAGCAGCATGCTTAATGTCATGGCCTTGCCTGCACGCTGGACTTGCAGCGGCAGCGTCTCGCCCGCGAAGGTGCGAGAGGTGATCAGATTGGTGAACTCGATCTTGCCGTAGAGCGGGTCGACGTAATTGCCGTTTTGATCGATCTCGCTGTTGCCGACGGTGGTGACGATGTCTCCCACTTGCAGGCCGGCCTTCGCGGCCGGTGAACCGGGTTCGACATTGGTGACGTAAACGCCACCTGGCTTTCCGGTTTGCCCGGCATACTTGCGCAGATGCGGATCGCGCGTCGGGAAAAAAGAAAAGCCCGCGGAGGGGAAGCCGCGATACGGCGGATTGTCCGCTTCCTTCAGGAAGTGCGCGATGATCGGTGCCGGAATGGCATCGATTACCTGCGAGCGCGGATCGTAGCGCAGGAGCAAGCCGGCGAGCTTGTTCTGCTTCACCAGCGGGATGGTGTAGCTGTTCTCTCGATACTGCATCGTCATGCTGATGCGGTAGGCGAGAAACGAGTTCACCTCGGCCGGGTAGCGCATCATCTGCACCGTCGTGACCAAGCCGTCGGTCACGACGAGCGCGCCGGTCGATTCGAGCTGGAGCGCGGCGACGCGATCGCCCACCACCGTGTCGGTCGCGAGCTGGAGCGGCGTCAGGCCGTTGAGGAAATTTTTATCCTGCGGCTCGAGGAGGGCGAGGTTCGCTTCGTAATCGATCACCCGCACGTCCGCGCCCGTTTTCTCGCCGGTCTCGGCGCGTTCCAGTTCGACAAAATTCTGGTTCGTCACCAAGTCGGCCGTGACCAGGACACGACCCTTCGCCAGGACGGTGCCGAGAGCGCGTTTGGAGAACGGCGCCTTCTTCTGCCATGGCCGCTGATAATCGTAGGGCTGGCCGGTGACGTTAACGCGGACGAGCGAAAGCTCCTTCGGCTTCACTGCCGCAACGGAGGCTGCAGGCTTCGGCGGTTGAGCGAGGGCGGCGCTGCCGCAAAGAAGCGCGGCGAGCGAAAACCGGATGACGCGATTCATTTCGCCTCCTTCTCGTCGAGCGGCGCATTCGCGATCCGTTCGTTCTGGAGGTTCTCTTCTTTCACCACGTTGTAGCGGGTTTTAATCCGCTCGCGCGCGGCTTCCACTTGCGCGCGATCGAGCACCAGCGGCGGCCCGTCGCCGACAAAGCGAATGACGAACAGCTCCGGCGTTTCCGCGAAGGCCTTCGCCAAGTCTTCCAAGGTGCGAATCTTCGTGCCGTTCACTTCGTCCACGATCGCGGCACGATAGGGTTGCAGGTAGGTGTTGATCGGGTCCGGCAGGATGTTGGTCAGGACGATGATCTCCGGATG
>JBKJKL010000465.1:0-5424 GCA_046597485.1 Chthoniobacterales bacterium | reverse complement strand
CTTTCTCAGCCGACAAGCTGAGCGGTTTCTTTCAGATCTGCGCGATGCTGAACTTTATGGGCGGCTGCGCCGCGGAATCGACCAGTTGGCGGAGAATCCGCGCCCAGCCGGCTGCGTGAAACTCGCGGGCGGTCCTGATCTCTTCCGCATCCGTGTAGGAGACTATCGAATCATCTATCAAGTGAGGGATGAGACGCTAACGGTGCTGGTCGTGTCGATCGGTCATCGACGGGAGATTTACCGGAAGTGAATTCGCTGCCACTGCAAAGACATGTTCTTTGATCGAGTAGCGCACTCCAGGGTCGCAATGGCCGTCAAGGTCTCCCACGCAGATCGATCTGACGTTGTGTCCTTCGCGCCGCCCGGACGGGTATTCTTGGCGCTTTTGCCGTCCATGGCTTTGCGTTAGTCTTTCGGACCGGATGACGCTTCTCCAGAAACGAGCTGCAGCCCGCCGTGAGCGCCGGCTTCGCCTCTACGATGCGACCCGCTCCGAGCTGCGGGCCGCTCTGAGCGAGCTTGTTCCGGCGGAAAAGGTCATTCTCTTTGGCTCCGTGACGCAGCGCGGTCGCTTTAACGATGCATCCGATATCGATCTGGCGCTGGAGCGTGAGCCAGCCCAGATCAGCACTTTCGCCTTGAGCAGCGAGTTGGAGGAGCGGCTGGGCCGGCGGGTCGATGTGGTCCTGCTTCCGGGCTGCCGGTTCCAAGAGAAAATCCGGCGCGAAGGAGAAGTATGGACGCGATAGCGCTGCAAACCTTGTCCCGTGAAATGCTCGATGACTGCCGCGTGGCGAGCGAGGCTCGCGCCAAGGCTGAGCAGCGTTTTGCCCTGGGCGAGGAGGTCGGCTATGAAGCCTGTGCCCACCATCTTAGCCGGATGTTCAATGCTATCGAGCAGATGGGGCTGCGCGTCGCCAAAGCCTTCGAGAACAATCTCGATGATGAGCAAGGCTGGCATACTGGGCTCTTAAAGCGGCTGGGATTGTCGATCCCGGGCGTCCGGCCAGCTCTTCTTCCGCCGGAGCTGAAATTACCGCTTAGTGAGCTGAAGGGCTTTCGTCATGTGATCGTGCACGCCTATGAACTGGAGCTCGATCCGGCAAAGCTGCGTTTGCTCCTGGGATATGCAGCGGGCGTTTCCGAGCGCCTGGAGGGTTTGGTGACTGACTTCGTTCGCAAGGTAACGGAGGAACAAGGCCTCGACTTGTAGCCGACTGACTCCTGCTGCTGCGCCGGAGAGCCTCTGGCGATCAAATGCGAACACTGGGCGCCGCGAGGGATCTGAGCCCGGCCGTGCATCCTTCACCCGAGCCGCACGGGGATCTTGTTCCGATTCGCTCTAAATCCGGTCTGCGCCCTGCCCACGCTCCAAGCGCAACTCGCGCAAGGTGAGGGTGAGGGTCTCGGCTTCTTCTAGCCATTCGAGCTTTTCGCGGAAGGTCAGCCGACGGTCGAGCAGGCGATCGAGATCGCGGCTGCCTTCGGAAGTGCCCCAGCACCAACCCGGTGAAATAGGCTCGAAGGTGCTCATCGCATCCTCTGGAGCTCGGTGATGTCGATGAGATCCTGAGGACGGCCAGCGGTTCGTTTCATCTCGAGGAGAGTGCCAACCGGCGCAAGCAAGCCCGGGCCAACTTCCCAGCGGGAGGCTCTTTCTGTTTCCGTCTCGAAGACGAATGGTTCATAGACGAAAATATCCACGGGTGTGCGGCGATGCTCGTCGCTCCAAATTTTGAGCACGATCATCTGCTTGTTGCGTCGCCAGTTTTCCCAGGTCGCAGCATCGGCAAATTCTTCGGGCTTAACCGGCAGAGCGAGATGGTAGCTAATGCCAAGCACCGTATTCAGTCGGAGGGCAGCGTTTCAGAGTTGAGCGCGAGCACGATATCGACATCGCGTGTCAGCCGCAGGTAGCCGTGCGCGTTAACTGCGAGGCCCCCGACGATGAGAGAGCGCACGTGCGCGTCATTCACGGCACGGGAGGCTTGAGCTAGAAACGAGAGTCGGGAAGCTTCTCGTTTCTGGCGCGATTGATCCTAAACAGGCGGCTCACATTCTCGGCTTCCTCCAACCACTCCAGTTTCTCGCGAAAGGTTGTCTCCAAACCCATGAGCAGAACCTGGTCGCGCGAACCTTGAAAGGTGGACCAACGCCATGGATCCCGCGCAAACAACTCTTTGAGTTTCATAGATCGAACTCCTTTTTGAGCTCTTGCAGCCGGTTTAGATCAGAAATGTCCGCAAGGTCTTGTGGCCGGCCGGCCGTCTTTTTCATTTCGATAAGTGTCTCATACCTGACAATAGGTGCTTGCAGAGCACCGAGAACATTCTCGCGACGGGCTGCGGCATACTCGAGGTCGAAATTAAACGGCTCGTAAATAAAAATATCGATGGGCGTGCGTCGATGCAAATCGCTCCAGAGTTTGAGGACGATCATTCCTTTTTCGCAGCGCCATCTTTCCCGCACTTCCGGTCTGGCAAAATCTGCCGGACTCTCCGGAACCGCCATGTGATAATCAATCGCTTCCAGAGCAGCTAAAGCAGCAGTGATGTTGCCATGCTCCAAGCCAATCACTAGATCGAGATCTTTGGTCAGCCGTTCGTAGCCGTGCGCGATGACGGCGACGCCACCGACAATGAGGTAGCGGACCATCGCCTCGTTCAAGGCGCGGACGATGGCTTCGACGCTGCGGACTTCCATCGGCTAGAAGCGCAGGTGCTTCACGGTCTGGCCGTGATTGATCAGCTCGGTGAGCGAGTCGATCCCGATGCGGAGATGGATCTCCATGAACCTCGAGGTGACGATTTCGTCGCTCACGGCGGTTTTGACGCCTTCGGGAACCATCGGCTGGTCGGAAACGAGCAGGAGCGCACCGGTCGGGATCTCGTTGTGGAAGCCGGTGATGAAGATGGTCGCGGTCTCCATGTCGATCCCCATGCAGCGGATGCGCGCGAGGTGCCTCTTGAAGGCTTCGTCGTGTTCCCAGACGCGGCGGTTGGTGGTGTAGATGGTCCCGGTCCAGTAGTCGCGCCCGTGGTTGCGGATGGTGGTGGAGATCGCTTTCTGGAGGGAAAAAGCGGGGAGCGCCGGGACCTCCGGCGGGAAGTAGTCGGTGGAAGTCCCCTCCCCGCGGATAGCGGCGATCGGCAGGATAAGGTCGCCTAGCTTGTTCTTTCGCTTCAGGCCGCCGCATTTGCCGAGGAACAGAACAGCTTTCGGTTTGATCGCGCTGAGCAGATCCATCACAGTCGCCGCGCTGGCGCTGCCCATGCCGAAGTTGAGAATCGTGATTCCGTTGGCGGTGGCGTTCGGCATCGGTCGGTCGAGGCCGCGAACCTCAACGCCGTAGGCGAGGGCGAAGAGCTCGACGTAGTTGGTGAAGTTCACGAGCAGGATGTACTTCGAGAACTCTTTTGCCGGCGTGCCGGTATAGCGCGGGAGCCAGTTGGCGACGATTTCGGATTTGGTCTTCACGAGGTGGTGGAAGACGCCGCCGTCGTTCCGTGGCTGCCGAGGCTAAACAGGTGGCCGCCATTCGTGGAGAGAAAAACGCGGGCGATTGCAGACAAGCCCGAGCCGAAGGGCGCGGAGCGACGGCGGGGAAAACGAGACGCTGGTCAGGTGCGCCAGTCTTCTTCCGGTCTGAGGAGCGATGTTCCGCTCACGAAAACGAGGATGGCGGCGCTCAGCAGTAATAGCCCGCCGAAGATGGCGAGCGGCCAGTTGCCGGCGGCGAGAAACAAGCGGGACACACTCCCCGTCTGCGTCGAAAGAGAGTCGCTCTGGTGCAAGCTCTCCGTCGTCAAGGTCTCCGCAAGGGCACTGGTGGCAGAAAGATAACGTTGGAAAACCGGACGCAGCGATGCGTCGCGGCGCTGGCGCAGGTCGGCGGCGCTGGCGTTCTTGTTCGTCTCGAGGAACTCCGCAGCGGCCCGGCTAAAGGCACTGCCCGCGGTTTCGAAGGCGTCCCGTTTCTCGCCCAGGCCGCTGAGCCACGGCTGGGGCAATAAGGCAGCGCGCAGTTGCCTGTCGGCCGCGAGCGCGCCGCGGGCCCGCCCGAGCCCTTCCCCTCGGGGCTCGGCGGTGAGCAGCTCCGGATTTGTACGGTACATCGCTTCCACTGCAAGAGCGCTCAGGGTGTGGAGATCGTTCAGCGCCGGGACGGCCTGCGCGACGAGGGATGAATACTTGCGGTCAACGGCACGGATTGACTCAAAGGCGAACAGGCCGGTGGCGATGTTCGACAGCAGGAGCAGCCAAAGGAGGATTTTGAAGCGCCGCGGCATGGGGTTGGGGAGAGAGATAAGCACGAGGCGCGCCTACGGTTCACTCCACCAGTATAATACGGAGTCGCGGGCGGCCTTACGCTTATATTGTCCGCGCGGTTTCCCCGGCGTCGGACGAAGCGGCATCACTCGGACACCGCGGATTCCACCCGCGCACCGCCGCAGCGCAACTGGCGCTGCGACAGTGTGAGGAAGAGTTAATTTAGAACGAGAGCCGCACCCCGAGCTGGACTCTCCAGCGCGAGTCAAGGTCGTTCTCGGATTGGACCGTCGGAAGCGTGCCGACTGCCGGGTTGAAGGTGTACTTCTGAGTGGTGGCGTTGAAGGCGACCGGCTGCGGCGTGCCGAAATTGCTGTAGCGCTTGATCTGCCCTTTGCTGGAATCGATCAGGTTGACGAAGTTGAGCACGTCGAGAGTGAACTCGGCATGCACGAAGGTAACCGGAATTTTTTGCGCAAAATGCAAGTCGACGCGGTTGATCCACGGATCGCGGCCGCCGTTGCGCGGCGCGATGTGCCCGCGGTATTCACGCAGGAAATCGTTGCTCTTCACGTAGTTGTTGTAGGCGGCGAAATTTGCGAAGCTGACAAACTTCGCGCCGATAGGGTCGCCCAGGCCGGTCGGCACATAGATCAGGTCGTTGCTGAACTGCCCATCGCCGTTGACGTCGCCGTTGTAGAGCACGCTATACGGGCGGCCCGCGGCACCTTCGTAGAAGATGCCGATGGTGGTGTCCCAGCCCTTGCGGAAGACGAAGGTCTTCGTGACGACGCCGAGGAGACGGTGTTTCAACTCGAAGTCCGAGGTGCTGAGGTGATCAACATTCGGGTTCCCTGCGGTCGGGTTGAACCCGAAGTTCGAGGCTGCCTGGCTGGAGGTGGTGCTATTGACGTCGCGAGCCTTGCCATAGGTGTAGGCCAGCTTGCCATACCAGCCGTCGCCCGGGTCTGGACGCTCAAGCTGGTAGGTTAAGTTAAAGGTATAGCCGTCGTTTGTGTTTGTGAGCAAGATGACGCGGTCGAAGTTCCGGTTCGCGTTAAAACCGCCGAAGATCGGGCGCCCATCTTCCGACCGAGTGCCGATCCGTGGCCCGAGATTCAGGTTCTGCTCGGTGATGCCTTTGATCGTCTTGGT
>JBKJKL010000269.1:0-6277 GCA_046597485.1 Chthoniobacterales bacterium | reverse complement strand
GAGGATCCGCGCCACGCCATCTTCTTCGTCGGCTATGCGGATCCGGTTTCACCGGGCGGCGTGCTCCGAGCGGCGACGCCGGGCGACATGGTCACGCTCGATGTGGACCAACCGGCGCAGCCGCTGCGTTGCGAGGTGGCGAGCTTTCAATTCAGCGCGCACGCCACGCGCGAGTCGCTCATCGGTTATGCGAAGAAGCTGGCGCCGAAGAAGATCATCCTCGTGCATGGCGATGCGCCCGCGGTGGAATGGGTGCGCGGGCAACTTGCGACTGAGTTACCCGGCTCCGAGGTGATCGTGCCGACGCCCGGGGTCGAGATCGAATTGTAGGAGGCCCGGGAGATGAAGATCGTCTCCTGGAATATCAACTCGCTCCGGCGGCGGCAGGATCGTTTGCTCGAATGGCTGCAACGGACCGCGCCGGATGTCGTCTGCCTGCAGGAGACGAAGTGCACCGACGAGCAATTCCCGGAACTCGCGCTCCGCAGCGCCGGCTACCACGCCGCCTTTCACGGGCAGAAGTCGTATAACGGGGTTGCGATCCTCGCGAAGAGCGCGCTGCAGGATGTGCGGTCGGGGATGGGCGACGACGCGCTGGATGATCAGGCGCGGGTCCTCGCCGCCACGGTCGACGGCGTCCGTGTTTTCTGCATCTATGCTCCAAACGGGCAGGCCGTCGGTTCGCCTGCTTACGACTACAAACTGCGCTGGTATGAACGGCTTCAACACTCCCTCACGACGCGCGAAAATCTCGCGGGCGACCTCGTGGTCTGCGGCGATTATAACGTCGCGCCGCGGGATGAGGACGTGCACGACCCCGCGCTTTGGGCGGGCGCGATCATGTGTTCCGAAGGGGAACGGAGGGTGTTCGATCAACTCTGCGGCGTCGGGCTGGTCGACACGCTTCGGCTGCATCATCCCGAGAGCGGCATCTTCACGTGGTGGGATTACCGGATGCTTTCGTTTCCGAAGAATCGCGGGCTGCGGATCGATGCCGTGCTGGCGAGCCGCCCGCTTGCGGAACGTTGCCGCGCCGCCGGCGTCGATCGCGAAATGCGGAAGGGCAAAGAGCCGTCCGATCACGCGCCGATCTGGGCCGAGTTTGAGAGGTGAGGCATGAGGGCGGACCTGCGCGTGGCGAATCCGCCGCTGAAGCCCTTGATGATCTGGGACGGCGACTGCCACTTTTGCGGGCGCTGGATTAAACGCTGGCGCGAGACGACGGCGGGCCGGGTTGAGTATCTCAAGTCGCAGGAACGCGGCTCGCGTTTTCCCGAAATTCCGCCGGAGGCTTATGCGCGCGCCGTGCAACTGGTGGAGACGGACGGGCGCGTCTTTAGCGGCTCGGCGGCGGTCTTCCACTCGTTAGGCTTGCAGCCGGGCGGGAGCTGGCTGGCCTGGAGCGCGGTGCAGATCCCCGGTTTCGCGGCCGTGAGCGAGGTGGCCTACAAGATGATCGCAGGCCATCGCGCGCTGGCTGGAATCGTCACGCGGTTCTTCTGGGGCGCTGAAGTGCGCAAGCCGCTCTACGCGACGACGCGCAGTATTTTTCTGCGCTCGTTAGGCGTGATCTACCTGATCGCTTTTGTCTCGCTCTGGGTGCAGGTCGATGGGCTGGTCGGGACGGAAGGAATTTCGCCGATCGCGAAGCTCCTTCCCGCGGCGCAGGAGAGGTTTGGAGCGGAAGCCTACTGGCTGCTGCCGACTCTGTGCTGGCTCGATGCCAGCAACGCGTTTCTCCATCTGCTCTGCGGTGCGGGCGTGTTGTTTTCGCTCTGCCTGATCGCGGGGTTGCTGCCTGCGGTTTCGCTTTTCGTTCTCTATCTCTGCTACCTCTCGCTCACGGTCGCCGGGCAGATGTTCCTCAGTTTTCAGTGGGATGTCCTCCTACTCGAGACGGGATTTCTCGCGATTTTTTTCGCGCCCTGGCGCTGGCGGCTGACAAGGGACGCGACGGTCTCGCCGGTCGCGCTCTTTTTGCTCAAGCTCCTGCTCTTCAAGCTGCTCTTCATGTCGGGCGTGGTGAAGCTGACCAGTGGTGATCCGGCGTGGGCCGACCTGAGCGCGATGCGCTATCACTACGAGACGCAGCCGCTCCCGACGGTGCTCGGCTGGTGGGCCTTTCAAGGTCCGGAGTGGGTGAAACGCGCGGCAACCGCGTTCACGCTCTTCGTCGAGCTGGTCGTGCCGTTTTTCATCTGGCTGCCGCACCGTTTCCGGGTCATCGGCTGCGCCTTAATCCTGGCGCTGCAGGTGGGCATCGGGATCACCGGCAACTACGCGTTCTTCAACCTGCTCACCGCCGCGCTCGCCCTGCTCCTGCTCGATGACAAGGTGTGGACCCGCCGCCGCGACCTCGCGCCGCATGGTCAGCGCCTGCGGGCGCGGCTGCCGAACTTTTGCGCTACGGCGCTGGTGCTTCTCGTCCTGCCGGTGACCGCGTTTCACCTCTACAACGCCTTACGGCCGGAGAGCATCTGGCCGCATTCGTTGGGGGCGATCTACAGACGCGTGGAAGCATTTCGCATCGCGAACGGCTACGGCCTGTTTCGCGTTATGACTCGGACGCGGCCGGAGATTGTGCTCGAGGGAAGCTCCGATGGCGTCGATTGGCTGCCTTACACCTTCCGGTGGAAACCAGGCGACCTCGGCCGCGCACCGCGCTGGGTCGAGCCGCATCAGCCGCGGCTCGATTGGCAAATGTGGTTCGCAGCCCTCGGCAGCCCGCGCGGCAATCCATGGTTCCTGGGCCTGGCCGAAGCGCTGCTCAAAAACAGCCCGCCAGTGGTGCGACTGCTGGAGACGAACCCATTCCCGGAGAAGCCGCCGCGATTCCTGCGGGCCGTTCTGTTTGAGTATCGCTTCACCACGAAGGAGGAGAGAACGACGACCGGCAATTGGTGGAAACGGGAGGAGAAACGCGAGTATCTCCGGCCGATTTCGCTTTCGAGTGAATGAAAGACGCGCGGAGAACTTGAGAAATTTAAGAAGCCGCCTACTGTCCGCGCGTGCCAAAAGAGGAACAGATCGTGACCGAAGGAACGGTCACGCAGGTTTTGCCGGGAACAATGTTTCGCGTGGATCTGCCCGGGAAGCGCAATGTCCTCGCGCACATCTCGGGTAAGATGCGGAAGCATTTCATCCGCATCGTCCCGGGCGACCGGGTCGAGGTCGAGCTCTCTCCCTATGACCTGACGAAGGCGCGCATTATTTTCCGCGAGAAGTAGTTCGAAGCGCGGCAGGCCCGCGCGAAATAACTTTTATCCAGCAAGCGCAGTCGCTGGATGACTTACGTTTCTGCTCAAGAGAGCACGGTTTGGAATCGCGCCGAAGGTTGCGATGTTTTGCTCTCAAGAATCCAAGAGGAAATAATCATGGCTGAACACAATCAAGGTAACGAAGGCAACGCCACCCCGACGGACGGCACGCCAAAATCTGAGCGACTGGAAAGCAGCCGCACTCACGCCCGCCAGGCCGCAGATGATCTGCGCAGCGCGGCGACGGAAATGGCCGGGGAATATCGCGGCAAGGCGGAGCAGGTCTGGGAAGATGCGCAGTCGCGCGCCCGTACTCTGCAAGACGACGGCGAACAGTATGTGCGCGAGAACCCGGTCAAGGCGGTCTGTACCGCGCTCGGCATCGGGTTTGTCCTCGGCGTTATTTTCCGCCGCTAGCATCGCTGCATGGCCGGCGAACCGATGCGGTTCCGCAACCCAGCCGGGCATGCGGGCCTGCTGAGCAACCTTCTCTCGTTCGCAAACTCGTTCGCGGGCTTCTTCGAATGCCGGCTGGCGTTGTTTGCGCGCGAGTCGAAGGGCGCGGTGTTTCACATCATCCTGCTGGTCGCGGGGTTGATGGGCGCGCTCGTCCTGCTCGGAGCTGGTTATGTTTTCCTGATCGTCAGCATCGTCTTCGGCATCGCGCACGCGGCCGGGATCTCGTGGGTCTGGATCGCGTTCTTCGCGGCCCTCCTCCACTTTCTTCTGGCTGGGGGCAGCGCCGCCGTCGCGCTGCTGCAGATGAAGAAGCCGATGTTTAGCGCCACTTTGAATGAACTAAAACGGGATCGCGAATGGCTCAAAAACACCGACCGGACAAATCGTTAGACGACCTGCGGCAGGAGATCGCGCACTCGCGAGACCGTCTTGGGCGTGACCTGAGCGGGCTCAGCTACGAGCTCGACTTTCCGCTCAAGCTCAAGAAGTCGTTCCAGCGCCAGAGCAAGGTCTGGGCAGCCGGTGCGATGATTATCGGCGTCCTCCTTTCCTTCCGCCGCGGCGGGAAGCGGACGATTATGATCGAGAAGGGCGGAGGGTCGAAGAAAGGCCAGGAACAGAAGAAGGGCATGGTCGCAGCCGGTCTGGCCATGGGTGGCCTGCGCCTCGTCGGGACGCTGCTGCGCCCGATGGTGATGAGCTACCTGGCGAAGAAAGTCGGCGGCTACGCTGGCCGCGTCCGCTAGAGCCGGACAGCAAAAAGGGGAAGCCGAAGCTTCCCCTGCAAAATCTGCTCTGAAGGACCGCCTCTCGCCTACGAGGGATTGAAGCGGAACTTCGTCCGGCCACGCTTGGCGTTGGCCTTCGCCTTACGGCGCGTCTTCTGCGTCGGCGTCTCGAACGCGCGCAGGCGGCGCACTTCCTCGAGAATCCCCTCGGCGTCCAACTTGTTCTTCAAGCGCTTGAGGGCGCGGTCAACCGGCTCTCCCTTACGAACGATGACTTCTGGCATGATGGTTTCTCCTGGCTAAAAAAGGCCCGGCTGAGCCGGTGTGGGGATGCTACGCGGGGGGTCTGGCAGCGTCAACCCTGTGAATAACTTTCCTGTTATGCGGCCGTAACGGGACGGGCAGGGGTGGATTTTTCGGTGACTTCCCGGCGCAAACTGCCGCCCCGGGCTCGCGTCCACCACAGAACGATGGGCGAGGCGACGAAGATGGAAGAGTAGGTGCCCACGACGACACCGATGATGATGGCGAGGGCGAAGTCCCGCAGGACCGAGCCGCCGAAGAAGAAGAGACAGAAGATCGGGATCAAGGTCACGATGCTGGTCAGGAGAGTGCGGCTCAACGTCTGGTTGATGCTCTCGTTCATGATGTGCTCGATCGTGCCCTTGCGGCCGCTGGCCAGGCCCTCGCGGATTCGATCGTAGACGACGATAGTGTCGTTAATCGAGTAGCCGGCGATCGTCAGGACCGCTCCCACCATGGTCAGGGTTAACTCGCGGCCGAGGAGGGAAAAGACACCGACCGTGATCAGGACGTCGTGCAACACCGCCACGATCGCGCCCACTGCGAAGGACAGCTCGAAACGCAGGGTAACGAAGATGAGAATGCCGAGGAGGCCCATGGCGAGCGCCCAGAGCGAAGACTTCGCCAGTTCGCCGCCGACGAGCGCGCCGACGCGCTCCGCCTGCTCCACCTTGAAGCCGGCCTGCGGCAGCTTCTGGTTCACTTCCCGCTCGATCGCTTCGCTCGTGTTCAGCGGGCCTCGGATCGTGATGTAATTCTTGCCGCTCTGCTGCGACTGCTGGATCGGCGCGTCGTCCATCCGCAGCGTCTCGCCGTTGGGCAACGGGACGGTCTTGATCGCATCGCGCACTTGGGCCACGGAGACGGGCTGCGTGCTGCTCAGGGTCAGGAGATCGCCGCCCTTGAAGTCGACGCCAAAGTTCCGCTCGCCGCGCACTACGAAAGCGGTCGCGCCCGCGATGATGAGAGCGACCGAGCAAGCGACCGCGATACCGCCTTTGCCGAGGAAGTTCACATGCTGGGAGGAGATCAGATGCATCATCGTGATCTTCTTCACCCGGCCGGAATCGACGAACCAACTGAGGGCCGCGCGCCCGACGATGAGCGCGGTGAAAAGGGAAGCGAGGATGCCGAGAGTCAGCGAGATGGCGAAACCCTTCACCGGGCCGCTCGCCATCCAGAAGAGAATCGCGGCCGTGATGAGCGTGGTCACGTTCGCATCAAAGATCGAACTGAAAGCCTTCTCGTAGGCGGCCTGGACGGCGACCTTGAGCGATTTGCCGAGGGCAAGCTCTTCGCGCAGCCGCTCGTAAATGAGTACGCTGGCGTCGACCGCGATGCCGACGGTCAAGATGATGCCGGCGATACCGGGGAGAGTGAGCACGAAGTTGAACATCGTGAGCGCGCCCATCAGCAAGACGATGTTCACGAGCAGCGCGAGGTTGGCGATCAAGCCGGCGAAGCGGTAATAAACGACCACGCAGAAGAGGGTGATCGCGAGGCCGATGAGACCGGCGATGATGCTGGAGC
>JBKJKL010000141.1:0-9307 GCA_046597485.1 Chthoniobacterales bacterium | reverse complement strand
AAACTTCAGCCCTTTCTCCTCGTAGCGCCGTTGCGCCTCCAGCATCCCGTTGCGCGTTTCTTTCGTCCCACCCGATTTCGAGATGACGATGACCAGCGTTTCGCCTAACGAGTCGCCGAGCTGCCCGAGGAGGCGATCGAAGCCGTCCGGGTCCGTGTTGTCGAAGAAGAACAGCTGCATCGCGTCGCGCGCGTGGCCCAAAGCATCCGCGACAAATTGCGGTCCGAGGGCCGAACCGCCGATGCCGATGACGAGCACGTTGCGGAAGCGCTTCTCGTCGTGGAGGCGGGCGGCGAATTCCTTGATGCGCCGGTTCGTCTCCGTGACCTCGGCGCGCAACTGCTCGTTCGGCGCCAATGTCGGCGCGCGTAGCCAGTAGTGGCCGACCATGCGCTTTTCGTCCGGGTTGGCGATCGCGCCGGCTTCCAATTCCCGCATCGCGGCAAAGGCGCGCTCGGCGTCGGGTCGCATGCGGTCGAGGAAATCTGCCGGAAAACGCATCCGGCTGATGTCGATGGAAAACCCCACCTCGCGGTAGGCGACGTAGTATTCCTGGAATCGGGACCAGAGCGAGGATGTGCTCACATGTGGTCGATGATGTTCTGGCCGAACTCCGAGCACTTGATCTTCGTCGCGCCTTCCATCTGGCGGGCGAAGTCATACGTGACCCGCTTGCTCGCGATCGCGCCGTTGAGGCCTTTTAGGATCAGGTCGGCCGCTTCCGTCCAGCCCATGTAGCGGAACATCATTTCGCCGGAAAGAACGACTGAGCCGGGATTGACCATGTCCTTGTCGGCATACTTCGGCGCAGTGCCATGGGTCGCCTCAAAGACGGCGTGGCCGGTGATGTAGTTAATGTTGCCGCCGGGCGCGATGCCGATGCCACCGACTTGCGCGGCGAGCGCGTCGCTCAGGTAATCGCCATTCAGGTTGGGCGTCGCGATGATGTCGAAGTCTTCCGGCCGCGTCAGCACCTGCTGCAGGGTGATGTCGGCGATGGCGTCTTTGATCACGATCCCAGCGCCTGGTTTCCCCTCTGGAATCTGGCACCATGGGCCGCCGTCGATTTCCTCCGCGCCGAAGAAGGACTTCGCGATCTCATAGCCCCAGTCGCGGAAGGCACCCTCGGTAAACTTCATGATGTTGCCCTTGTGCACGAGGGTGACGCTCTTGCGCCCGTTCTGGATGGCGTAGCTGATCGCGCTGTGGATCAGGCGCACGCTGCCCGAGTAGCTGATCGGCTTGATGCCGACGCCGACCCGCACATCGGTCGGGAAATCTTTCGCGCCGACCGCGGCCCAGAATTCCTGCGCCTTCGCCTCAGTGCCGAAACGGATCTTTTCGAAAGCCTTCGGGAATTCCTTCTCGATGAAATTGAGCACCTTCTTCGCGTCTTCCGTTCCGGCGGCATACTCGATACCGGCGTAGATGTCCTCGGTGTTCTCGCGGGAGATAATCATGTCGACCTTCTCCGGGCGCTTCACGGGCGAGGGGACACCCTGGAAGTACTGCACCGGGCGCAGACAGACGTAGAGATCGAGCATCTGGCGCAGCGCCACGTTCAAGGAACGAATGCCGCCACCGACCGGCGTGGTGAGTGGTCCTTTGATGCCGACGAGATATTCGCGGAAGGCGGCGACCGTGTCGTCCGGGAGCCAGTTATCGAAACGGTCCTTGGCCGATTGCCCCGCAAAAACCTCGAACCACGAGATCTTCTTTTTGCCGCCGTAAGCCTTCTCAACCGCGGCATCGAGCACGGGTTCACTCGCCGCCCAGATGTCGCGTCCGGTCCCGTCCCCGCGGATAAACGGAATCACCGGGTGATCCGGCACATTCAATCTTTCGGTTCTGGTAATCTTCTCGCCAGCCGGCGGAGTGAGGTCTTTGTACGGCATAGTCCCCGACTGTAGCGATGCCGTCTCCGCCTGCAACGGACTCCCATTGTCTACCGCCGGGCATTGACGTCTTAGCGGCGAGCGAAAGTGGGATGCAGGCCTGAAGGTTTCGCGCGTCGTGCGCCAGTCGCCGCGCGCTGCCGCTCGTTGAGCGCGCGGACTGAGCGGCTAGGCTTTCGCGTAGGCTCCGAATTGGACGCAGCCGTTGGGAAGGAAGGCGAAACTCCAGCCGTTAGTCCGCGCGATTTCGGCAATGCGCATGAACTGCTCGCTGACGGTGAATTCTTCGGGACAAATGATGCGCAAATCGTCGCGGCCCACAGTCGCGCCGCCCTCCCGTTCCACGTCACATCGAATGCGTTCGATTTGCGTAGCGATTTCCGCGGGGGAGGACATGGCACATGCTTCGAGCAGAGACGTTAGCCTGTCGAGTCCCGGAGCGGCCCGCGCGCCCTGCCTTTACCCTAAGATAAATCCTTAAGCGGGCACATACGCCCAGGCGCGCTGTGACGATCTGAAGCCCGTGCCAGGCTCGCATTCTGCATGACAACGACAGCCGAAACCTACGCGAACAGCAAACCTTGATCTGGTGATGCCGCCAAAGCTTCGAATGCTCCAAGCCGCAAGCTAGGACTTTTTCTGCAGGAGGGGCATCCGACACAAGACACGCGTGCCACCGCCTTCTCGTCCTTCCACCGTTAGCTCCGCGCCGATTGCGTTGGCTCTGAACTGCATGTTGCGCAATCCCATGCCTCTCGTTTTCAAATTCTCTCCGAATCCCTTGCCGTTATCGCTGATTACCATGAGTGGCCGCCGCGCGCGGACCTCTAATTCCACCATAATGTGATCCGCCTCCGCGTGTTTCACCGCGTTTCCGACCGCTTCCTCGGCAATCCGGTAAAGATGGAGCTGGACCTCGGGCTCGAATTCGATTCGCGAACCTCGTGACCAGTCGAACTTCACCCCAAGTGGCATTCTCTCCCCGAGTTCTTCCAGAGCGGCTGGCAACCCTTGGGAAGAGAGAGTGATCGGGTGGAGTCCCCGCGCCAGATTGCGGCAGCTCTCAATGGTCGCGTTGATCAACCGCGGGACCTGCGCGAGTTCACGGCCCAAGTCCCGGTCTTTCGGGCCGAAACGCTTCAGCAGAGACGCCGTGAGGAGAGCGGTGGCGCCGAGCCGCTGGCACAGATCATCATGCAAATCCTGTCCGATCCGCTGCCGTTCAATCTCCACCGCGGCGAGCAGCTCTTTCTCCAGCCTTCGGCGCTGGCGCACTTCGCTTTTGAGCGTTTCGAGCGCGGCAGCGAGACGACGATCACCAGATGCATCGAGCGTCTTCAGCAACCCCTCGTAGCGCTCTTCGCAACTGTGCAGATCAGCGATCACCTTCCGATACGCCGGATTCGAGGTAATTGGCTTTTTCATCAGGGTCGGGGCGTGAAGATGCCGCGCTTCCTTGGCCGCCGCAGTAACTTTCGTCGCGCGCGCTGCGCAGAGACCGGTGTCGCAGCAAAGCTCTTTTTCAATTTCGCCGCGCGCTTCGGATGGTGACGAGCAGAAGGAGAATTCTACCTCCAAGCACCACCCAGTGAATTTGCCGCGTGCCGTGGCGGGTGCCGCGTCGCGCCGAGTCATCCGGCCAAAATTCGTGGCGGGTTCAGGGCGAACAAGTAGGGAGGATACAGGTATTTACCTAGGTGGCACACGGACGGCTACACCCGGGGGTAAATGCCGCCCGCTCCCTCTACCCCTGATCGCGCTGCGCTCGCCCGCCTGCGGGTGGTGCTGTGCCTCCGTCGGGCGCTCTCCCGCGGACGGACCGGCGGCGCAGCTGGGTTCGGCGTGTCAGTTGTGATCCCTGCTGACGCTGCTCTTCGCAGCGTGGTTGCTTTGTGCCGGCGAGGTGTTGTCTTTTGCGTCGTTGCTTTGCTCCTTTGCGCGGGCGTAACCCAAGCTGCGTTAGTGAAGAAAAAAGATAACGCAACGGCCCTCAACAAAGGCTCCAGCTGGGTGGGGAATAGCGCACCCACGGCGGCCGACATTGCCGCTTGGGATTCGACCGTCACCACGGCCAACACCACCGCCATCGGCGCTAACCTCAGTTGGCTTGGAATCCAAATCACGAATCCCGCAGGCTTGGTGACCATTAATGGCACTTCGGGCCGAACCCTGACGCTCGGCACAGCCGGCATCAACATGAGCGCGGCGACGCAGAATCTGACGCTCAATTGCGCCCTCATGCTCGGCGGCGCTCAGACGTGGGACGTGGCGACCGGCCGGCTTCTCTCCTCTACCGGCGTCATCGGCGGCAGCGGCGCGCTTTCAAAAAATGGCGCCGGCACGCTCTCGCTCACCGGAGTGAACACCTACACAGGAAGCACGACGGTGAACGGCGGCGTCGTCCAGATCAACAGCGGCGGCAGCCTCGGTGCGACGACCAGCACGGCGATCATCAATGCGGGCACGATCGAGCTGAACGCCGGTAACACCGTCTCCACCGCTCGCGCGTTCCAGCTCGGTAACGCCGCAAGCACCCTCCAAATCGACACCGGCTCCAGCCTCACGATCACTGGCGCCATCGCGAATGCTACTTCGACCGGCAGCTTGATTAAAACCGGCGCGGGCACGTTGATTCTGAGCGCATCGGCCGGCAATAGTTACGGCGGCGCCGGGCAGACGACCTCCATCAATGCGGGCACCCTGCAGGTCGGCGCCGACAACCTGCTCGGAAACAGTGCCAACACCGTCACCTTTAACGGTGGCACTCTTTTGTTCTCCGCTGGATTCGCTAGCGCGCGGAATGTCTCGATGACAGGCGCGGGGACGATTAACACAAACAACAACGCGGTCACGCTGAACGGCGTGGTCAGTGGCGCCGGTGCACTGACCAAAACGGGCGCTGGAACCCTTACGCTCGCGGGCACAAACACCTACGCGGGCGGGACCACGATCACCGGCGGTAACACCAGCGTCATCAGCATCTCCTCGGCCTCGAATCTCGGAACCGGCGCCGTTTCACTCAATGGCGGCGCGCAATTACTCTCGACCGCGAACCTTACCTTCACGAACGGCTTCACGCTTGGCACGACCGGCGGCAGCGCGCAAGGCGACGGCAACCTTGAGTCGGGGATGTTGAACGTTGCGAGCGGTATGACTCTGACGCTCAGTGGCACCGGCATCAGCGAACTGACCAGCGGCACAGGCCGGCTGGAGAAGACCGGCGGCGGCACGCTCGTGGTCAACACCGCGAACAGCTACAGCGGCGGGACCTACATCCACGATGGCATATTTGTTTTCGGGAACTCGCTCGCACTCGGTCCGCAGCCTTCGAATAACCCAACGTTCAACCAACTCACGATCGACAACGGCGCACAGCTCCAGCTCAGCGTCGGCGGGGCGTTCCGGCGCAATGTTCTTATCGGCACCGGCGGCGGTGTATTAGGCGCGATCACCTCGACGAATGTCGCGTACCGCAACGGCGTCTTCAGTAACGTCACCGGGCAGTCGGGAGGCGTCACGGCGGGTAGCGGCGTCAATGGCTTCGGCGGGTCGAACACCTTTACCGGCAGCGTCATCGTGAATAGCGGCGCTACGGTTGCGGTCAGTCGCGATGTTAATTTCGGCGCTGCGGCGAACCAGATTTTCCTGAATAACGCGACGCTCCGCATCGAAGACGGCATTGATATCACGACCGGGGGCGGAACCGCCGCGACCACGGTGCTGGCGACATTTTCCACGAGCCGGCAATTCATTCTGGGAACCGGCAACGACACGATCGAAGTGAAAAATTATGCCGACACGAACCCGAGCTTCGATGTCAGCGGGAGTAATCCGATCGTCCCGGCCGGTGGTCGCCCCGTCTCGCATCCGAATACCTTCACGATCGCGGGCGCGATCTCCGGGGCTGGCACATTAATCAAGACCGGCGACGGCACGCTCGTCCTCTCGAATACCGGGAACAGCTATACAGGCGGCACGACGATCAACGCCGGCATCCTCAGCATCGCAGATCCGGCTGCGCTTGGGTCGGCGACGAGCGGCCTGACCATTAACGCCACTGGGACACTTCTCGCGACAGCTTCGTTTACTGATTCCCGGTTGGTCACACTCGGCGGTACGGGTGGTTCGAGCAGCGGGGGCACATTCGAGGTGAACAGCGGCGTGGTCGAGACGCGGACGGGAGTCATCAGCGGCACCGGCAGTCTTACCAAAACCGGCAGTGGAACGCTGACGCTTTCCGCCACGAATACGTACACCGGAGACACTTATATTAACGGCGGGACGGTGAGTAACGTCAGCAACCAAGCCTTCGGCCCTCAACCCACCCTGGGCAGCTCGCTCTATGGAGTGCATCTCGCGAACGGCACGACCTGGCAAAGTCTCGTTAGCTCACTGGGCGGAAATCGCCAACTGGAGCTCGTGAGCGGGACTGCCACCCTCGATATCGGCGCGGGCTACTCCAATCAACGCAACGGCCTGGTCTATGGCGCGGGCGGATTAATCAAAGCGGGCGGCGGCACGCAGATCCTGACGAACGCGAATACCTACTCCGGCGGCACGACGGTGAATGCGGGCACCTTGCAGGTGAACAACGCTGCCGGCAGCGGCACGGGGACAGGCGCGGTCGCGGTCAACAGCGGCGGCATCCTCAGCGGCTTACCGACCGCGAACGGGTTTCCGAATACCGGCACCATTTCCGGCACGGTGACGGTGAATAGCGGCGGACAAATTCTCGCCCGCAGCGGGGCTACTTTTACGTTCGGCGGGCTCGCGCTCAACGCTTCGTCCATTCTGGCATTCCAGCTCGGTGCGCCGACTGCGACTCCGGTTATCGCGCTCACGCTCAGTAACGGGCTCACTCTCGGCGGTCTCACGACAATCAACATTGCCAACTTTGGCAACGGCCTGGCGCTCGGCACGTATCGCCTCATCGATTACACCGGCAGCTCGCTCGCGAACCTGAATAACCTCACGCTCGGCAGCACCGCGGGCGGCGCCTTCACCTACTCGCTTTCCAATAACCAGACGAATTCGTCCGTTGATCTCATCGTCTCCGCCAGCTCGACGCAGTGGACCAACGATGCAAACGGCAACTGGAGTACCGCAAACAATTGGTCGAACCTCGCCGCCCCAAATTCCGTGGGCGCGCCGGCTAATTTTCTCGGCGCGATTAACTCGGCCCGGACCGTCACGGTGGATGGCGCCTTTACCGCCGGGACGCTGACCTTCAGCAACGTCAACAGCTACACGATCGCGACCAGCAACGTCGCCGGCCACGGCCTCACCTTGAGCAACAACGGCGCGGCTTACGTCAGCGTTACGGCCGGCAATCACACCATCTCCGCGCCGATCGCATTGGCCGACAACGTCGACCTCAACGCCGCGACCGGCACTTCGCTCACTATCAGCTCGGCGATCGGCGAGAATGTAGCTGGACGCACGCTCACCCAGTCCGGCGCCGGCAATCTTACTTTGAGCGGCGCGAGCGCGAATACCTACACCGGCCTGACGCAAGTGGCGGCCGGCACTTTGACCCTCGCCAAGACGGCGGGTGTGAATGCCATCGGCACCGGAGGCGTGCAGGTCGATAGCGGAGCGACGCTTTCGTTAGGCGCTTCGAACCAGATCCAGGACACGGCCTCGCTCGCTGTGAACGGCAATTTCTCGCTCGGCACGTCGAGCGAAACGATCGCTGCCCTGAACGGCACCGGCAGCGTCGTGGTGGGCAGCGGGAGCGTGCTCACGATTGGGGCGTCGAACAACCTCAGCTCGCAATTTGATGGCGTGATTAGCGGCGCGGGCACGATCACGAAGACCGGCACCGGGACGCTGGCGCTGAATGGCTTGAACACCTTTGGCGGCGTCGGACAGACCGTCACCCTACAGAACGGCAACCTGCAGGTTATCGCCGATAACAACCTGGGTAACGCCGCCAACAGTATCACCTTCAGCGGCGGCACGGAGCTGTTCTGGGGCAGCTTCAATAGTGCTCGCGCGGTCGTGCTCGCAAGCAGCGGAACGTTTAACACGAACAACAACTCGCCGACCTTGAGCGGTGTGATCAGCGGTATGGGCGCGTTGACGAAAGCCGGCGCCGGCACCCTGACGCTGAGCGGGACGAACACTTACACCGGAGGCACAATGATCGGCGGTGGGAACACCAGCATCATTGCGGTAGCGAACGCGTCGAGCCTCGGCTCCGGCGCCGTCACCATCAGCGGCGGCGCCGGATTAATGACGACCGCCGACACCACGCTCACGAGCGGCATCGTGCTCGGCGCGACGGGCGGCGGCAGCCAGGCGGACGGCAATCCCGTGTCGGGCATGCTGAATGTATTGACCGGCACGACCTTAACTTTGAACAGCGGCGCGATCAGCGAGACGATCGCATTTGGTGGCCGGCTCGAGAAGCTCGGCGGCGGGACGCTCTATCTGAACACCGCGAACAGCTACAGCGGCGGAACGTATCTTCATGATGGCACGCTCGTCTTCGCGAATGCGCTCGCGCTCGGACCGCAACCAGTGGCCTTCCCGGCGCAGAATGCACTCACGATCGATAATGGTGCGCACCTCGTTCTTACGATCAGCGGCGCTTTTAAACGCGACGTCTATGTCGGCACCGGCGGAGCGGGATTCGGAGCCACCACCGCCAATAACGTCGCCTTCCGGAACGGCGTGATCGCCAACGTGACGGCGCAGAGCGGTGGCGTTACTTCGGAAAGCGGTACCAATGGCTTTGGTGGCGCGAACACTTTCAGCGGGGCGGTGACGGTCAATAGTGGCTCCGCGATCAGCATCAGCCGCGACGTGAATCTCGGGGCCGCGGCGAACCAGTTGAATCTCGCGGGAGGATCGACGCTGAAGGTCGAGGATGGCGTGGATATTGTCGCGAACACCTCGGTGCAGGCGACATTTTCTTCTTCGCGCACAGTAAACCTAACGGGTGGTCTGGCCACGCTGGAAGTCGATAACACTTTCAATGCGACAAACCCGCTCCCGACCGTGCTCGCCCCGCACACGAATACCCTGACGCTGAATGGCGTCGTCACTGGCCCAGGCGGGCTGGTGAAGAGTGGCGCAGGCACGCTGGTCCTCGGCAATGCCGCGAACACTTACACGGGCGGCACGACGATTAACGCCGGAACTTTGAGCACGGCTGACGGCTCCGCGCTCGGCAGCAGCAGCTCGCAGCTTACGATTAACCCAACCGGCATTTACCAATCCACCGGCACGCGCACCACTTCGCGGCTCGTGACGCTCGGGGGCACGGGCGGCGCTTTGAGCGGAGGCACCTTTGATGTCACTTCGACAAACAACGTCACCCGCACCGGGGTGATCGATGGCAACGGAAGCTTAACCAAGATTGGGACCGGCACGCTCGGACTGTTCGGCGCGAATACCTACAGCGGCGG
>JBKJKL010000120.1:0-4471 GCA_046597485.1 Chthoniobacterales bacterium | reverse complement strand
AAGTGATTATCGGCACTTCTGCCTTTTCTATCGGCGGCTTGAACACCGCTTTCCTGCGCGAATTGAACGACGCCGTTCCGCGCGAGGCGATCCAGCTCGCGCTCGATTCGCGCGACGGCCGCATCGTAGTCAAAGGCTGGCAGGAATCGCTCGACGTTTCCGCAACGGAAATCATTGGCGCGGCCGAGCCGTATTGCGGCGGCTTCCTCTGCACCTACGTCGACAAGGAAGGGATGCTGCAGGGCACCGATCTCGAGTGGTTCCGGAGCTTGCGCGCGGCGACCACGAGCGAGCTGACCGCGGCGGGCGGGATTACCAGTTACGCCGAGGTGGAGGAGCTTTTGCGGCTGCAGATAAACGTCGCCCTCGGGATGGCTATTTATACTGGGCGGCTCGACCTTTCCCGTCTCGCGGCCATGCGCCACGTCTCCGATTGACTCTGCCTCGTGAACGCTCCGACTATCCGCCCTTTTCCCGAGACGCCGCGCGCGCTTCTTACCACGTATTCTCCCTTCCCGTTCCGGCTCGTCCGCGGCGAAGGCGATCGCGTCTTTGACGAAAAAGGTCGCGCCTACTTCGACTTCTACGGCGGGCATTGCGTTTGCAGCACCGGGCATTCGCATCCGCGCGTAGCGGAGGCGATCGCGCGACAGGCTAGCGAGCTTCTCTTCTACAGCAGCGCGGCCGATGTGGCGGTCCGGACGGAAGCTGCCGAGGCACTGATCGCGTTTGCGAATTCGCGCGGCGAGACTGGCCTGACATCCGTTTTTTTCTGCATCAGCGGAAGCGAGGCGAACGAAAACGCGCTCAAGATCGCGGTAAAACAAACGGGCCGCGCGCGCTTCGTCAGCTTTGTCGGCGGCTGGCACGGGCGCGGGACGCTCCCGCTTTCCGTGACCGACGATCCGAAGATTGCCCACCCGTATCGCGCGCTGCTCGCGCCTTGCGATCGGTTGCCGTGGAACGACGAGGCCGCGGTGCGCGCCTTCGACTTCAGCGAAACGGCTGCCGTCATCCTCGAGCCGATCCAGAGCATGGCCGGCATCCGCGCCGCCTCGCCGTCGTTCCTGCGCGCGTTGCGCGAGTGCACCGCGGCGAGCGGAACGCTGCTCATCTTCGACGAAATCCAGACCGGGATCGGCCGGCTCGGCGCGCCGTTTGCGGCGGCAAAATATCAGGTCGCGCCGGACATCGTGACCTCGGCCAAAGGCATCGCCTCGGGCGTGCCGATGGGTGGCGTGCTAATGAGCGGCGCGATCGCCGCGCAACTGAAGCCGGGCGATCTCGGCAGCACCTTTGGCGGTTCGCCGCTCGCTTGCGCCGCGCTCCTCGCCACTCTCGCAGTGATCGAAGACGAACAGTTAATGCAACGTGCGCTCGACGCCGAGCAGGCGATCCGCGCCGCCGTCGCCGGCAGCTGCGTGACCGAGGTGCTCGGCGCGGGATTGCTCCTCGGCCTGCGGGTGCCGAACGGCGCCGGGTTCAAAAAGCATCTCGAGGAACGCGCCATCCTGATCGGTGGCAGCTCCGATCCCGAAGTCTTCCGGCTGATGCCGCCCCTCAACCTCAGCGAGGCCGCGATCACTGCGCTGGCCGACGCGATCCGCGCCTTCCGATGAAACACGCGACCTGTTTTGCCGATCTCGGCGCCGAGGTAGTCGACCGCATCCTCTCGACCGCGCAGGCGTGGAAAAGCCGGCCGCACCTCCGGCACCTGGAGGGGAAAATTCTCGGCATGCTTTTCTTCAATCCATCGCTTCGGACCCGCGCCTCGTTTGAGGCGGTGATGCTGCGCGGCGGCGGGAGCGCGATTGCTTTCGAGCCGGGCGGGATGTGGAAACTGGAGGACCGCATCGGCGCGATCATGAACGCGGATCGGCCGGAGCACTTGAAGGAAGCGGTGCCCGTCTTGAGCCGCTTCGTCGATCTGCTCGGCGTGCGCAGTTTCTCTGCCGGCGAAGGTGACGACGCCGATGAACGCGACGCACTCATGCAATCTTTCCGCGCCCTGGCGACGGTCCCGGTCGTGAGCATGGAGAGCGCGCGCGAGCATCCCTGCCAGGGGCTGGCCGACCTGATGACACTCGAGGAAAACTTCGGACCGACACGCGGGCTGCCGGTCACGCTGACCTGGGCGCCGCACATCAAGCCGCTGCCGAAAGCGGTCCCGAATTCGTTCCTGCTCACGGCCGCGGCACGCGGCTGCGAGATCCGGCTGGCGCATCCGCCCGGCTTCGAGTTGCATCCCGAAATAATTCGCGAGGCCGAAGCGCTCGCTCGCGCCAGCGGCGGCAGCATTACCATTTCGCACGAACAGGATGCCGCGGTGCGCGGAGCGCGCGCGGTTTATGCGAAGTCGTGGGGGCCGGCGACCGCCGCGCAGCTACCGGCCGACGCGGTCACGCAGCATCCGGAGTGGATGGTCACCGAGCGCCACTTCGCGCAGGCGGCGAGCGACGCGATTTTTCTCCATTGCCTGCCGGTGCGCCGGAACGTGGAAGTGGCCGATGACATCCTTGACGGGCCTCGCAGCCGCGTAACCGATGAAGCGGAAAACCGGTTTCACGTTCAGCGAGCACTGCTCCATTGGTTACTGCAAGCATGAGCACACGTTCCCCATTCGATCCGCTGAAGGACGCCGCGAAATATGTGCGCGCGTTTCGCGATAAACCGTTCGTGGTCAAGATCGGCGGCGACATCGTCTGCGACCCGGCGCTGCGCAGCGGCGTCTGCGCGCAGCTCGCGCTCCTCCATAGTTTTTCCATTCCGCTCGTCGTCGTCCATGGCGGTGCGCCGGCGGTCGATTCGTTGTCGGAACGTTTCGGCCTGGACCGGGAGAAAATCGGCGGCCGCCGGGTCACTTCACCCGAAGTGCTCGAGGCCTCGAAGATGGCATTAAAGGGGACGACACAGATGGATTTGCTGAGCGCGATGCACGCGGCCGGGCTGCAGGCCGTCGGCCTTTCCGGCCAGGATGCGGGGATGGTGCGGAGCCATCGCCGGGCGCCGGTCGAGGTCGAAGGCAAGATGGTCGACTTCGGCTGCGTGGGCGACATCGACGAGACCGATCCGAAGCTGCTCCGGCATCTGATGAGCGGCGGCTACGTGCCGGTGATCGCTCCCTTCACCGTTGGTGCGCAGCACGAAGTCTTGAACACGAATGCCGACACCGTCGCGGCCGCGATCGCGATTGCGCTCGGCGTGGAGAAATTATTTTTTGTCCTCAAAGCGCCGGGCCTCCTTTCGAACCCGGAGAACGCGAGCAGCCTCCTGCCGCTGGTCGACCTCGCGCAGGTCGCCGAGTTGGAAAAAAGCGGTGTCATCCAGCGCGGGATGAAGCCGAAGATCGCCGCGGCCCGCGCCGCGCTCGCCGGCGGAGTCGCGAGCGTCCATCTCGTTTCCGGCATCCTTTCCGATGCGATCCTCGCCGAGGTCTTCACGAACGAAGGCAGCGGCACCATGTTTGTCGCGCAGCAGAAATGAAAGCGCTCGCCCTCCTGGAAACGCTCGTGAGCACGCCGAGCCTTTCCGGTGAAGAAGCGCGCCTTGCGGATGTGGTGAGCGATCTTTTGGCCGGCGAAGGTTTCACCGTGCAGCGCGCGGGCGCGAGCATCTGGTGCACGCTCGGCGCGGGCGACGGGCCGCATTTACTACTCGTTAGTCATCTCGACACCGTCCCGCCCTGCGAAGGCTGGGAGGGCGACCCGTTTCGACTGCGGCGCGATGGTGACAAGCTCGTCGGCCTGGGCGCGAACGACGCGAAGGGTTCGGTCGCGGCCATGATCCTCGCCGCTTGCGCGCAGCGGGAAGCGCCGCGCGACGGGACGACCACCTTTGCCTTCGTTGCAGAAGAAGAACGCGGCGGTGCCGGCATCCGCGCGGTGAAGGAAGCGCTGCCGCGGATTAACGCTGCGATCGTTGGTGAACCAACCGGACTCGAGGTCTGCACCGCCCAGCGCGGAATGCTCATCCTGCGTTGCACGGCGCATGGCCAGGCCGCTCATGTCGCGCATGCTGAGCTGGGGCAAAACGCAATTCACAAGGCGGCGCGCGACATCGCGCGGCTGGCGGAGATGGAGTTCGCGTCGCACGACTCGTTAGGAGCGACCCGCCCGCAGGTGACGACGATCAAGGGCGGACTGGCGCGCAATCAGATCCCGGACCGCTGCGAATTTTTCGTCGATCTCCGCACTACACCCAGCCTCGATCACGATGAGTTGGTGCGGGAAATCGCGGCCGCGCTCGAGAGCGAGACGGTGGCGCATTCCGCGCGTTACTTGCCAGTCGCGACGGAGGAATCTGAGCCGATCGTGCGCGCCGCGCTGCAAGCCGCGGGCCGCGAGCGCGGCGTTGGTTCGAATACGACTTCCGACTGGGCGTTTCTCAAAGGGATCCCAACGGTGAAGATCGGTCCCGGCGACACGAACCGGAGTCATCGGCCGAATGAATTTCTCCTCGCCTCCGAGCTCGA
>JBKJKL010000427.1:0-3713 GCA_046597485.1 Chthoniobacterales bacterium | reverse complement strand
GAGATCACCGAGCAGCCGCTCCCGGAGATCCGTTACCAGATCGTCGCCTACGATTACGGGCTCAAGGAAAACATCCTGCGCAGCCTGCGTCGGGAAGGGTTCGGCGTCACCGTCGTGCCTGCGCAGACGACCGCCGACGAAGTGCTCGCGATGAATCCCGACGGCGTTTTTCTTTCTAACGGACCGGGCGATCCCTGCGCGCTCACTTACACGCACGAAGCCGTGCGCGGTCTGATGGGAAAGAAGCCGATCTTCGGCATTTGCCTCGGCCACCAAATTCTGGGCTACGCGTTTGGCGGGCACACTTTCAAACTGAAGTTCGGCCACCGCGGCGGGAACCAGCCGGTGAAAGACTTGATCACTGGCAAGGTGAGCATCACCTCACAGAATCACGGCTTTGCGGTCGAGGCCGAGTCGCTGCCGGCGAACGTTGAGATCACGCACGTCAATCTGAACGACGGCACCGTGGAAGGGATGCGCCATCGTGAACTGCCGATCTTTAGCGTGCAGTACCATCCAGAAGCGGCGCCCGGCCCGCACGATGCGAATTACTTCTTCAAGCAGTTCGCGGAGCTGATCGACGCGGCCCGCTAAGGTTTTTGTCGGCGCCGCAGTTCGGCTACTTCGCGTAGCATGCGGAAGCTGTCGTTCACGTAGTCGACCTTGCTCCCGTCGTTGTGATCCCAGCGCACTGCGACCTCGCGCAAGCGCAAACCGGCCTGGCGCGCAAGGTAGAGGAACTCGACGTCAAAGCCGAAACCGTTGCTCGTCGTCTGCTCGAGCACAGGACGGAACGCTTCCATCCGGAAAGCCTTGAAGCCGCACTGCGTGTCCCAAAACGGCAAGCCGGTCATCAGCCTAACGAGTAGATTAAAAACGCGCCCGCCCTGCTCGCGATACCACGACTGACGATGGCCGATCAGCCGCCGGTTCAAGGCACGCGAGCCAAAAGCAATCTCAACCTCGCCCGCTTCGATCGGATCAAGCAGCGTGGGCGCTTCGCCCAGCGGAGTGGAGAAGTCCGCATCGGAAAAAAGCGCGATTGGCCGCGTGCTGGCAAGCAAGCCTTCGCGGACGGCAGCGCCTTTCCCGCGGTTGCCCGCCGGATGTTGGATGAGCCGCATCTCTACTCCAGCGCCACGCGCAAATGCTCCTCGCACCACATCAGCAGTCGCGTCACTCGAGCCGTCATCGACGACGATGATCTCGCTTCCGGGCGCATTTTTCTCGAGGTAGCCGATGGCCCCGGCAAGGGTGGCGCCAATGCGATCAGCTTCATTGAAAGCTGGCACGACGAGCGAGAACGGCGTCAGCATGGCGGTCAGCCTAACGAGTAACCGCTGGTAGGGATCAAATGTAAAAACGCACTCAAGTTGGTCAGGAGAAAATTAATCGAGCACGCTGTCGCCCTGACCCGCTTTCTGCCCACGCAGCTTCGCTTGAATGAACTGGTCGATCTCGCCATCCATGACTGCCTGCACGTTGCTCGTCTCCGAGCCCGTGCGGTGATCCTTCACCATCTGGTAGGGCTGGAAGACGTAGGAGCGGATCTGGCTGCCCCACGCGACATCGCCCTTCTCGCCATACTGCCGATCGATCTCCGCGCGCTTCTTGTCCTGCTCGATCTCGTAGAGCTTTGCTTTCAACATCTTCATCGCGAGTTCGCGATTGCGCCCCTGGCTTCGTTCCGCCTGGCAGGCAACGACGATGCCGCTCGGCTTGTGCACGATGCGGACGGCGGTTTCGACTTTATTCACGTTCTGACCGCCCTTCCCGCCTGCGCGGTAGGTGTCGATCTCGAGGTCGGCTGGATTCACCTCGATCGGCGCGGAATCCGCGATTTCCGGGACGACGTCGACACTGGCAAAGGAGGTGTGGCGGCGCTTGTTTGCATCGAAGGGCGAGATGCGCACTAGGCGATGCACGCCACGCTCCACACTCAGATAGCCGTAAGCGTGTTCGCCGCTAACGAGGAAGGTGGCGGACTTGATCCCGACTTCTTCGCCAGTCTGGATGTCGATCGTTTGTGAAGTGAAGCCGCTCCGCTCAACCCAACGGCCGTACATGCGCAGGAGCATGTCGGCCCAGTCGCAAGACTCCGTGCCGCCGGCGCCGGAGTGAATCGTGACGAAAGCATTCGAGCGATCGTTCGGCCCGGAGAGAAACTGGCGCAGCTCGAACTCTTCCAGTTTGTGCAGGAGGCGCGCATACTCTGCGGTGACGTCCGCCTCAGCTCGCGCGCGCATCGTCGTGTCTTCCTCCTCAGCCGCGAGTTGCTGCAAGACCTCGAAATCGTCGGTCGCGCGGACCAGTTCGCCAAAGGGATTGATGAGCGAGCGGAGCCGCGAAACTTCCTCGACATCGGCTTGGGCGCGTTCGCGGTTGTTCCAGAAATCTGGCGCCGTCATGCGCGCCTCGACCGTCGCTAGCTCTTCCTGCAGCTTGGGGACGTCAAAGAAACCTCCGCAATTCCGCCACGCGCGTTTTCAGTTCCTGCGGGTTGATCTCCTGCACGTCCGTCGCCATGCCGCGGAAGATAGTGCGGCCCGCCGCGCGCGCTACTTCGGAGTTCTCCCGCGGCGCTGCGTCGCTACTTCGCGCGCGGGCCGGTGCGAGGCTCGGTCCGGAAAATGGTCTCGCCTTCCTTCATCAGGAGGAGTCGATCGCGCGCGATCGTCTCGAGGTAAGTCGGGTTCGTCTGGAGCAGATTCGCCTCGCGCGTCAGGCGGCCGAGATGCATGCGCTGGTCGCGCACCTGGCCTTCGAGGCCGTCCACTTCGCCGCGCAGCTGCGTGAGACGCTTTTGCTGCGGAATAAAGAGACTAACGAGTAAAAGCGCGCCAGCGAGACAAAGTAGGACGCGGAGAATACGATTGGCCTGCTGCCAGGCCGATGCTTCGTGCCGTCCGCGAAAATCGCCGCTCCCCGGGTAGTGCACTAGCGCATCTTACCGCCGTAGACCGCCCTGTCACCAAGTTCCTCCGCGATGCGCAGGAGTTGGTTATATTTCGCGACGCGATCCGTCCGGCAAAGCGAACCGGTCTTGATCTGACCGGCGTTCGTCGCAACCGCGATATCCGCGATCGTGGTATCTTCCGTCTCGCCCGAGCGATGGCTGATGACTGCGGTGTAGTTATTCTCCGTTGCGAGGCGGATGGCGTCGAAGGTCTCGGTCAAGGTGCCGATCTGGTTCACCTTCACCAGGATCGAGTTGGCCACGCCCTGGTCGATCCCCTTGCGCAGGAAGTCGACGTTCGTGACGAAGAGATCATCACCCACCAGCTGCATGCGATCGCCCAACCGCTCAGTCAGCTTCTTCCAGCCGGCCCAATCATTTTCCGCACAGCCGTCCTCGATTGAGATGATCGGGAACTTTTTCGAAAGATCTTCGTAAAGGTCGATCAACTGATCGACGCTGCGGCGCGAGCCATCAGATTTCTTGAAAACATACTCGCCGGTTTGCTTGTCGTAGAACTCGGAGGAAGCGGCATCGAGCGCGATGAAGATCTGTTCGCCTAACGAGTAACCGGCGCGCTCTACCGCCTGGGCAATCGATTCGAGCGCGTCCTCGGCTGACTTGAGTTTCGGGGCGAAGCCGCCCTCATCGCCGATCGCGGTCGAGAGCCCGCGCTCTTTCAGCACCGCTTTGAGCGCGTGGAAGACTTCGGTGCCGTAACGGAGCGCCTCGGTGAAACTGGGCGCGCCCTTCGGCA
>JBKJKL010000417.1:0-4003 GCA_046597485.1 Chthoniobacterales bacterium | reverse complement strand
TCGGTTTCGAGACGACCGCGCCCGGCAACGCCATGGCGGTCTGGCAGGCCGCGCAACAGGGGATCAAGAACTTCTCCGTCCTCGTCTCCCATGTTCTGGTCCCACCGGCAATCGCGTCGATTTTACAATCACCCCTAAATCGGGTGCAGGGCTTTCTCGGCCCCGGGCACGTCTGCACGGTGATGGGTTACCGCGAATACGAACCGCTCGCGGAGCGTTTCCGCGTGCCGATCGTGATTACCGGGTTCGAGCCGGTCGATATTTTGCAGGGCATCCTGATGACGCTCCGCCAGCTCGAAGCCGGCACGCACACGGTGGAGAATCAATATCCGCGTGTCGTGAACCGCGAAGGAAACCGCGTCGCGCAGGACTTGGTGAACAGCGTTTTTGAAGTCTGTGATCGCAAATGGCGCGGCGTAGGTTTGATTCCGAAGAGCGGCTACAAGCTGCGTTACGAATACCGCGAGCACGATGCGGAGCGGCTTTTCGACGTGAAGGAAATCGACACGCAGGAGCCGGCCAACTGCATCAGCGGGCTTGTCCTGCGCGGGGTGAAGAAGCCGCACGACTGCGCCTGCTTCGGAAAGGAATGCACCCCGGAGACGCCGCTCGGCGCAACGATGGTCTCAGCCGAAGGTGCTTGTGCTGCCTACTACGCCTATGGGCGTCACCTCGAAGTGAAGACAGTAGCAGCGGAGGTGGTGGCCGCTTGATCGCCTCGGAAGCAACCGCTCCGCCATCCGAGGAAAGTTTCCGCGACAAGGTGCTCCGCAAATCAGGCGAGAGCATCGCGATGAACGAGAAGTTCTTCGCGGCCTACGCCGAGCAGATCGAAGCGCTCAGCCGGGAGATGGCGGCCCGCTTTGCTCGCGGCAATAAGCTGCTCACGATGGGCAACGGCGGCAGCCTTTGCGACGCGCTCCATTTCGCGGTCGAGTTCACGCATCCGATCATCGAGAAACGCCCTGCCTATCCTGCGATCTCCCTTATGACTGATATCGCGACCATGACGGCAATCGGGAACGACGCCGATTTCTCGCGCATCTTCGTCGATCAGCTGCGCTTGCTCGCGCAACCCGGCGACATGCTGCTGGCGGTAAGCACGAGTGGGAAATCGCCCAACCTGATCTATGCGCTCGAGGAAGGGCGCCGCCGCGATCTGCTCACGATCGCTTGGTCCGGCAAGGATGGCGGTCGCTTTCCCGAGCTGGCCGATTACTCCTTCATCGTGCCGTCTTTCAGCATCCATCGCATCCAGGAGGTACACGCCACCCTCGTGCACGTTCTTTGGGATCTGATCCACCTCGCGGCCGGAGCTGAAGATGTCATCTGACGCGGCCGGCGCCGCCAGTCTGCTGGGAGCCTCTTGCCCGGTCCCGATCACGAACTACCGCGAGGTCGTGCTCGCGCACGGCAGCGGCGGGAAGCTGAGCCATCAGCTAATGGAGAAGATGATCCTGCCGCAGTTCCGGAACGAGTTGCTCGAGCCGCTGCACGACGGCGCCATCTTCTCGTTAGGCGGGCAGCGGGTCGCGTTCAGCACCGACTCGTATGTGGTGAACCCAATCTTTTTTCCCGGCGGCGACATCGGGAAACTGGCCGTCCACGGAACGGTGAACGATCTCGCGATGTGCGGCGCGCGCCCACTCTATCTCTCGTGCGCTTTCATCCTCGAGGAGGGCACGCCGATGGAGACGCTCTGGCGCGTCGTACAGTCGATGAGCGAAGCGGCCAAGGCCGCGGGCGTTCTCCTGGTGACCGGCGACACGAAGGTCGTAGAGCGCGGCAAGGCGGACCAGATTTTCATCAACACCTCGGGTATCGGCGTGATTCCGGACGGAATCGATCTTCGCCCGCAACGCGCCGCAATCGGCGACAAGGTCATTCTGAGCGGAGCAATGGCGACGCACGGGATCGCTATCATGTCCGTCCGGGAAGGGCTCGAGTTTGAAGGCGAAATCCTGAGCGACACCGCGGCACTGAACGGCTTGGTGGAGACGATGCTGGCGGCCACGAAAGACATCCACGTCCTGCGCGATCCGACCCGCGGCGGAATCACGAGTGCACTGACCGAGATTGCGCAGAGCGCGCAGGTCGGCGTCCTCCTGCAGGAAGCGGCGATCCCGATCCGCGAAGAAGTGAAGGGCGCGTGCGAAATACTCGGACTCGATCCGCTCTACGTGGCGAACGAAGGCAAGCTGCTCGCGTTCGTCCCGCCTGCGCAGGCCGAGACATTGCTGGCGGCAATGCGCCAGCACTCGTTAGGCACGGAGGCGGCCATCATCGGCGAAGTGGTGGCCGATCACCCGGGCTTCGTCACCATGAATACGCGAGTCGGGGGCCGACGCGTGGTGGACATGCTCTCGGGCGAGCAACTGCCACGCATCTGCTGACGGTCAGTTTGCAGCGCCGCAATGAAGTTTCAGGACAGGGAAGCGCTAAGTTCTTCCGGGCGATCCTGACTGCCCTGCCTTTGACCAAAAGGTCACGCAGCGAGGAGCAGAATCGCGTCAGCCAGGTTTTCGACGGTTATCACTTCGACCTCCGGTCGATAATGAAGATGGGATAGTAAGGTAAATCCGATGTCTTTGTGGGAATCCGGAATGACCCGGATGACGGTCTTCACCCCCGCCACATCGCACAAATCCATGATAGTCCCAAGATGCGACGCGCAGTCCGGGTCCATGAAGACCAGATTCGTTAAATCGGTCAGCAGCGAAAACCCCGGCTGCACGTCTCGGAGGAGAACGGTGATTTGGTCAAGACAACTCCGCATTTCTGCCGCGTCCACGTGGTGAGCGAAACTCATCGTAATGACGCCAGGACCGATCGTCGTTGCTGTGACCCGGGAGATCGCAGTCTCTTCCATAAAGCCTTCAGCTGCTTCCCGTATCAGTTGCGATTGAGTGGCCAGGTCTGCCATGTGTTGCGGATCGCACTCGCCCCGTGCGGCGTTGCTGGAGGTCCGCTGGATATCGACAAGGGTCGCGTGCTGTCTGGCGTCGAGATGCGAGCCCCATTCGCTGGCTTCCTCCGTGCTGACAAAAGCCGGAACGTGCAGGGTTTCGATGCGACCCAATAAGGCAAGGCCAGCATCTGAAACCGCAATATTGCCGGAGAAATCCACCAGCCACGTAGCAAGGGCGTCGTGCTTTCTCAGAAGTGGCTCGCTTATTGGGGGCATCGTCTCGACACACAGAGCGTCGCTGCTTCTTGGGTTACAGCCGCGATGCCGAACTACCTAATGTTTTTCGGACGATCCGAGTCCGCTCTCGAATCGGGTGCATTCGTGAAACGAAAGACAAGATTCGCGCGCGCGACTTTCGGATCACACGGTCGCAGGAATACCATTAGGTAAACGGCGTTCCCGGCTGTAGTCACCGTCGATCACGCAGCGTCCATCGCTCCCAAACGCTTTCGGGGGCGTGCTCTCTCTGCGCGCACCACGGAAACTCTATGATTGATGACATTCCCGAGAGCAAAGAGGCGCTCATAACGTGGCTGGTGGATTCCTCCGGAAACATTGCAGCGTCGGGCGCTGGCCTCGCTTTGTTGGAAGCTGAGATCACGCCTTCCCACCGCCCGACCCAGGCGGAATCCGGTGCGCCTAACGAGTCGCAGACGGCCCATTGATCTCGCTAACTCGTTTTCCTATGACCAAACAAAAACCCACCTCCCAGCCCGCTGGGAAACCCCCGGTCCCGAAAGGGGATTCGCCCCCGTTGCAAAACGTTTCTCCGAAAGAGCGCAAACAACATGCTCACAACGCGCCGGTCCGGCGTGCTGCGAGTAAGGCCCGCGAATAGTTCGGCGCCATGGGAAGTCGCGACAATTTTGAAGCAGATGTCGCTGCGCACCCCTTCCTGCTCGGGCTCCACCAGCATCACGTTCGGCTGCTCGCCGATTGTGCGGTGCGCGTCGCTTTCGAATCCGACCAGGTTATTTTTCGCGAGGGCGAAACGGCGAATCGTTTTTACCTGATCGAGTGGGGCGAAGTCGTTCT
>JBKJKL010000396.1:0-2918 GCA_046597485.1 Chthoniobacterales bacterium | reverse complement strand
TCACCTTTTACCCGATGTATCGGCAGCAGCCGGCCGGGCGGAAACACATCCGCGTCTGCCGCACCTTGAGCTGCGCGATGGCAGGCGCCTACGGCTTGCGCGACGAACTCGCGGCGGCGGCCGGGATTGACCTGCACACGCACGATACTGGAATGCATAACCCGGTCGCGGTCAGCGCGGACGGGAAGTTCAGCATCGAGTTCGTCGAGTGTCTTGCGAGCTGCGGCACGGCGCCGGTCGCGATGGTGGACGATCACCTGCTCGAGAACGTGCGCGCGGGCGATTGGGCGCGGAGCGTAATCGAAGCGGAGCGGCCAAGCGGCCGATTTGTCAGCACGCCCCACCCGCTCGAACGGCGGCTCATCTTCAAGAACATCGGACGACAGGGCTGGACCACCGATCTCGAATGTTACCAGCGCGACGGCGGCTACGAAGATCTGCGCAAGGCGATCGGGATGTCGCGCACCGAGATCGTCGACGCAGTGAAGACCTCTGGTCTGCGCGGTCGTGGCGGCGCTGGTTTCCCGTGCGGGCTCAAGTGGGGCTTTATCAAGCAGGACGAGCAGAAGCCGGTCTACCTCATCTGCAACGCGGACGAGTCCGAGCCCGGCACCTTCAAGGATCGCTACATCATCCATGAAGACCCGCATCAGCTGATCGAGGGCATCCTCATCTCGGCCTACGCGGTCGGCGCGAAGGTCGCCTACATCTACATCCGCGGCGAATTCCCGGAGGGCGCGAAGATTTTGGAGAACGCAATCGAGGAAGCGCGCACGAAGAATTTCCTCGGTAAAGACATCCTCGGCTCCGGGTTCGACTGCGAAATCCACCTCCACCGCGGCGCCGGCGCCTACATCTGCGGCGAAGAGACCGGACTGATCGAGTCGCTTGAGGGCAAGCGCGCCTATCCGCGGATCAAGCCACCGTTTTTCCCCGCCGTCCTCGGGCTCTATATGTGCCCGACGATCGTGAACAACGTCGAAACGCTCTGCCACGTGAAGCACATCATCGGAATGGGCGGCGCGGAATACGCAAAGCTCGGCCGGCCGAACAACACCGGCACCCGCATCGTCTGCGTGAGCGGCGATGTGCAGCGGCCGGGTTACTTCGAGATCGAAGTCGGCGCGGTCACGATGGGCCAGCTCATTTACGACATGGCGGGCGGGCCGCGCTCCGGGCGCTCGGTCAAGGCGGTCATCCCGGGCGGGAGCTCGGCGAAAGTTTTACGCGCGGACGAGAAGTTCATGATCAAGGACGTCGAGATGTCACTCTTCGACATCCCGGCCGATTTCGACACCATCGCCGCGGCGGGCTCGATGGCCGGCTCCGGCGGCGTGATCGTGATGGACGATTCGCGCGACATGGTCTGGGCGCTAAACAACATCAATGAATTCTACGCGCACGAGTCGTGCGGGCAGTGCACGCCCTGCCGCGAGGGTTCGCTTTGGATGAAAAAGATCACCGACCGGATGCTGCTCGGCGGCGGCGTGGTGGAAGATCCGCTCACCTTGCGCACGGTGGCGGACAACATCGCGGGCCGGACGATCTGCGCCTTTGGCGAAGCGTGCGCCTGGCCGACGCAGAGCTTCACCGAGAAGTTCGCCGAGGAATTTGCGGCCAAAAGCACTAAGCCCACGCCGCCGCCCATTCCACCGGAATACACCCCGGGCGAATTGATTCACGACCGAGATGGCGAAATCGAGACCGTCCCGCTCGCGCACGATCCTGGCTGGGAACGCGCCGCAGCCAAGAGCGTGATCTGATGAATCAGGAAAGCAGGAAAGCAGGAAAGGATTTGCAGGATTCCGACATCACGCACCGGATCATTGGTGCCGCGATTCGTGTTCATCGCGCACTCGGTCCTGGTTTTCTCGAATCGGTCTACGAAGAGGCGCTCGCGCTGGAGTTCGCATTAAGCGGCATTCAATTCGGTAGGCAGAAGCCGGTTCCTCTTTTCTACAAGGACCACCAGATCGGCGAACACCGGTTGGACTTCCTGATCGAAGACCGCGTGGTCGTTGAACTCAAAGCCATTCGCGCGCTGGAAGACATTCACTTCGCGATCGGCCGCAGTTATTTGAAAGCAACAAACCTCCACGACGGCCTGCTCCTAAACTTCGCGACTGCGCCGATAACGATCAAACGCTTCTGCCGAGAGCAAAGCGAATCGGCACCAGACTTCCGCTCTTAATTTCCTGCTTTCCTGCTTTCCTGATTCATAGATGGCTGAAGCGATTCCAACCCTAATGATCAACGTCCAAGTCGACGGCGTCTGGAAGCAATTCCCGAAAGGCACGCGCTTGATCGAGGCCTGTGAGCAAGCCGGCAGCTACATCCCGCGCTATTGCTATCACAAGAAGCTCAGTTCGCCCGGCAACTGCCGGATGTGCCTGATCGAACAAGGCATGCCAAAAATGGGCCCCGACCGTAAGCCGGTGCTCGGCGAAGACGGCATGCCGGAGATCAATTGGATGCCGCGTCCGCAAATCTCCTGCGCGCAGGATGTGGCCGAAGGCATGGGCGTGCGCACGACCTCGCCGCTCGTCGAAGAGTGCCGTCGCGGGGTGATGGAATTTCTCCTCATCAATCACCCGCTCGATTGCCCGATCTGCGATCAAGCCGGCGAGTGCCGTCTCCAGGAATTCAGCGTCGAGTACGGCAACGCGGAGTCCCGTTTCCTCGAGAACAAGGTCAAGAAGCCGAAGAACATCGAGCTCGGCCCACGCGTCACGCTCGACGACGAGCGCTGCATCCTTTGCTCGCGCTGCATTCGCTTTTGCCAGGAAGTGGCGAAGGACGACGTGCTCGGCTTTGTCGATCGCGGCAGCCACAGCGTGCTGACCGCGCATCCCGGGAAGAAGCTGGAGAATAACTATTCGCTCAACACGGTCGACATCTGCCCGGTCGGCGCGCTCACC
>JBKJKL010000288.1:0-3614 GCA_046597485.1 Chthoniobacterales bacterium | reverse complement strand
TGCTCGGCCATCGCGGTTGCCGTCTCGGCATCGCCTATCCCGAGATCACCGAGATGCAGGCGCGCGCCGTGTTTGAAGCGGCAGCCGCGGTCGCAAAGAAGGGGATCAAGGTCAACCCCGAGATCATGATCCCGCTCGTCGGCTACAAGAAGGAGTTCGATCTCCAAGCCGAGATCGTGCACCGCGTCGCCGCCGAAGTGATGAAGGAAAAGAAGATCAAGTTCACCTACCTCGTCGGCACCATGATCGAAGTCCCGCGCGGCGCCCTGACCGCGGACGAGATCGCGCAGACCGCGGAGTTCTTCAGCTTCGGCACGAACGATCTCACTCAGACCGCGCTTGGCATCAGCCGCGACGACATGGGCAACTTCCTCATGCCCTATACCGAGAACGAGATTTTCAAGAAGAACCCGTTCGCGACCCTCGACCAAGTCGGCGTGGGCGAGCTGATGCGGATCGCGGTCGAGAAGGGCCGGAGCGCGCGGCCGAAGATTAAGCTCGGCATCTGCGGCGAACACGGCGGCGACCCGGAGTCGGTGAAATTCTGTCACCGCCTTGGGCTCGACTACGTAAGCTGCAGCCCCTACCGGGTGCCGATCGCGCGTCTCGCTGCCGCCCAGGCCGCGCTGGCGAAGAACTAGAGTTTCGGATCGAACTTCCGCCAGGCGTTCCAGGCGCGTTCCCAGTTTCCCGCCGCGGCCCAGGCCCGGGCCTCGAGGAAATGGAAATAGGCCGGCGCCTGCGGCTGTTCGGTGAAACGGCGCACGGTGATGAGCGCATCGTCCACCTGCCGTGCATCGATCTGCCGTTGATAGAGCGCGAAGCCGCGGCTGTAGTCGTTAGGCGAGGTGAAGAGATTTCGTTGAAGCTGCTCGGTCGTCTCCGCGTTTGCGTTGTCGGGGAGCTTCGGCGCGGTGATGTAACGCTGCGCGAGCTCGGCCGCTGCATGGTAATCGCCATCCGCCGCCGCATGGCGCGCCAGACCGCGCCAAGCCAGCGGCTCGAGCGCTGGATTCGCCGCCACTAACATCTGCAAACGCCCGAGGTCTCCGCGTTCTCCCCAAAGCGTGAAGAGCCGCGCCTTCTGCTCGGCCTTTAGTGATTCGAGCGTTGGGTCGTTCGCGAGCAATTGCTCAACGATCTCCGCGAAGCTCTGCGCGTTCGCGCGCTCGAGCGCGATGAGCGCGAGCTCCGGCTGCGTGCGACCGAACTTCTCCAACGTCCGGCCGAAGTCTGCGTTCAACTGGCTCGCGACCGAGAGCATGCGGCCGTAGAGCGCGGCCCGCTCCGGCCCCGCGCGCCGGAGCGCTTCGCGCCACGCGGTCAGGGTCAAAGTCGGCTGCTGCGTGATCCAGGTGAGCCCTTCCTGGTAGGGCACCTCGAAGGAGCCGGGCTCGAGGAAACGCGCGCGGCGGAAATCCTCGAGTGCCTCCTCGCGGGCGCCGCGCCCGACCTGCCCGATGGCGCGCACAAAGTAGAGCTGCCAATCGAGCGGCGCCCATTCCAGCGCGCGGGTCGCATGCTCGATCGTAGCCGCGAATTCGCGCCTCTGGTTCGCGGCGGTCGCGAGCTGGCGTTCCCGGTCAACGCCGAGACCGCCAGGCAGCGGCCAGTCGCGCAGCGCGGCGAAGATCCAGACCGCGCCGAGCGCGCACAGGAGCAAGCCGACAACGCGCGAGACGACCGGCACGAGGGCGCTGCGCCGAAAGGACTGCGGGCCTAACGAGAGTCCGAACAAGAACAGCGCGGCGTAAGCGGATCCGACACGATGCCCGGAGACGTCGATTAAGCCATGAAGCGCGAAGAGCATCGCAGCTACAAACGCGGCGAGCCGGAGACGCTGGTGCGTTCCATCCCGCAATGGGAAGACGCGCCGCGCGAGCAGGATTGCGCCGATGACAATCAAGAGCACGGCCGGCCAGCCGACTTCGGCCGCGACCCAGAGCCAATCGCTTTCCGGATGGAGCGCACGATTCTGAGCGGTCGACGCCGCGCGGAAAATCCCGAAGACCGGCGAGAAATTACCGAGCCCGATTCCCGGCCACGGCGTAGCGCTGATCAGCTCCGCGGTATCGCGAAAGATGAGCCAGCGAAAGTCGGCCGACATCGTGCTGCCGCCATCGACGGCGCGCAGATGGAAGCGCTCTAGCGTTTGTCCGCCGAAGAGCAGGATGGACGCGACGAGGGCGAGCAAGACTGAAACCCCGACCGCGAGACGCGCCGCCGAGCCGCCGCGGAAAAGAAGCGTCGCCAGCCAGAGCGCGCTGCCGAAGACGACGATGAGCAAACCGGCGCGCGAAAGATTCAGCACGATCGCAGTGAGGAGCAGCGCGAAGCCGGTTGCCCAGAGGATCCAGCGCTTCTGCCCGCGGCGGAGGTCGTCGTGGCCGCAGGCGAGGATGACGACTGAGGTGATGCCGAAGAGGTCAGCGGTTTGGTTGCGATTCGGGAACGGCCCGAAGCCGCGCTGGTTGTGCCAGAAAGGCAGCGCCGACTTTGCGAAATAGAGCGCGATCGACAGCCCCGCGAGCGCGAGGACGCCGAAAGCAAAGACGCGCAATGCGGTTGGGATGGCGCGCCCTTCCCGCTCCCGCGCGCAGACGTAGTAAAGCCAGGCGAGGCCCGCGAGCAGGCTGGCGAGGCAGTTCGCCGTGATCCACGGCTGCGGCGAAAGCGTGCCGGGTAATTGAATGGCGAAGTCGTTCCCAAGCGCCTCGCGCCACGGTGGCAGGTGAAACCAACTCGCAGGCAAAAAGGCGACCGCCGCCAGCGCGACAAACGCGAGCAAGACCGCGTGCACCGCCGGCCCGAGCGAGCCCGTTGGCGGTCGGAAAACAAAAAGCAGCCCGAGAAGCGCGACCACGATCCCCTCCGCCCATTTCTCGGTCGCGCCGCCGAGGAAACAGGCGATGACCGGCAGAAGGGCGGCGATCGGGAGAGCGTGCGAAGCGGCCTCGGGAGACCGGCGGAGACGGCGGCGGCGCGTCGGCGGAAGTTCTCCCATCAGGCGGCTGAGCTCATTGGTATGGGATTAGCTCGGAAAAAAAGGCACAGTGCGGACGGAATGGAGATGGAACTGCGGCGGAAGCTACCATGGGTTGAAGCGCGCGATCCATCGCGTACTCAGCTGACGGCCGCGGTCTAACGATGGTCACGCAACGCACGGAAGGTCTTTACCGCCTCTTCCTCCTCTGCCAAATCCTGCTCGTCGCGAGCCTCTTCTGGTTCGGCGTCTGGATCATGGTCACGTTCTACTCGGACGGGAACGAAATGACCTGGCGGCGCTACACCGTCTACTGCGTCCTCCTTCTTTTCGGCGTTACGCTCGAGTCGCTTTCCGGCGACGGGGCGAAGAATTTCTTCCTCCGCAACGAGCTCCTCCGGCAACACCGGCTCGCCCTCCGGCAGACAATCGCGAGCGTGATCGCCCTCGTCCTCTACCTCGTCGCGACGCACGACACCTTCATTTCGCGCGTCTTCTTCTTCAACTTCGTGCCTTGGCTCTACGTCGTCCTTCTCTTCTCGCATCACTACCTGCCCGGCTTTCTCGCCCGGAGTATTTTTAAGAATGAACGCCTCGAGCGTACGCTCCTCATCGGCTCGGCGGAAAAGGC
>JBKJKL010000192.1:0-3091 GCA_046597485.1 Chthoniobacterales bacterium | reverse complement strand
CGGCCGGGCGGAAATCGGCAAGCCGGCAAGCCAACGCTCAAGATCTCCTGCCACCGCCTCCGCCGAGGCGTAGCGCGCATGCGGGTCGCGCTCCAGGCAGCGCGCCACGATGGTCTCCAGATCGCGATCGACCGCCGGCACCAGAGTGCGCAGACGGGGCGCGGCCACATCCGCCGCTTTCCGGATAACCGAAATCGCGCTGGGTCCAACAAACGGCGGACGACCCGCCAACAGATCGAAAAGAATCGCGCCCAGTCCGTAGATGTCCGCCGCCGCCGTGGAGGGCGCCTCGGTCTGCTCCGGGGCGATAAACCCAGGCGTGCCAAGAGTGGTCAGCGTCTGCGTGAGATCGCTTTCTTCATGCAAAATCTTGGCGAGCCCAAAGTCGCTCACCATCGGTTCGCCGCGGCCATCGAGCAGGATGTTGCCCGGCTGGAGATCGCGATGGAGCACACCGCGCGCATGCGCGAACTCGATCGCGCGCGCCACTTTCGCCATCAGGCGCACGCAGAGAGTGACATCAGCGCGCAAAGCCGGGGCAGCTTCGCGCAGGCTGCCGCCAGTCGCGTATTTCATGGTGAAAAAGGGCAGACCTTCATCCGTCTCACCCACTTCGTAGATCGGCAGAATGTTCGGGTGATCGAGGCTGGCAGCGGCTTCTGCTTCGCGACGAAAACGGGCGAGCTGCTCGTGCGAAGCCAGGCTGTCGCCAAGTGCACGCTTCAAGGCAACCACGCGCCGGGAATGACGCTGGCGCGCGCGGTAAATAACGCCCATCCCGCCGCGGCCGATCTGGCCGAGAATCTCGTAGTTGCCGAGTCGCCAATGGCGATCCGGCACGTCAGCTTCGTTTAAGACCGAGTCGAAAAAATCGGTCGATGGTTCACCGATATCGTCCGCCGCCCCCTCCAGCATGCAGCGCAGACAGGCACCGCGCGCGACGTGTGTCGTCCCGGCGCAATCCGGGCAGGGCACCGGCTGGCCGACGATGCTCGAGACCGAATCTGTGATGCCCGGGGCCGGGTTTAACATGGGCCGCTAGGCCTCGAGCGCGAGCGCGCTGCAGAGATAACGGATCTCATCGTCGATATCGGCGGGATCGGAAACCGTGTGCGAAATCTCATCCCGCAGCAGCCAGCGATAGCGCTGCCGCAGGTTGTGCAGTTGCCGTTTCACCGCCGCCTCGGGGATGCCGAGGGTGAGGGAAAGTTCGCAGTAGACTAACTCGCCGCGCTCCGCCGCGAGATAGGGACTGAGAGTTTCGTAAAGGCGCAGCCGACCACGCTGCTGGCATTCTTCGGAGAGGCGGCGCAGAGCCTGTTCGACGACTGTGGCGGCCCAGCGCAGATCGAAAAGACGCTCCGGTTTCATCTGCTCGAGGGTGCGGGCCGGAACGGAAAGCTGCGAGGGCGCCTCCGCGATCCAATCATCCCACGAAATAAATTTCATCCCGCCGCCCCGCTTGCGCGCCGAGCGTTTGTCATGGGCGTCGTTCAGGAAATTCTTGAGCGACCTCAGGAGCAGGGAACGGAAACGCCCGCGCGAACGATTCGCCTGCTGCAGCCAATCCGAGTCGAGAATCTTAGTGAAGAAATCTTGTGTCAGGTCCTGCGCGTCTTCGACGGAAAAGCCGCGGCGAAAAGTGAACAGGAAGATGGGCCGCCAGTAAGTGCGGCAAAGCTCAGCGAGCGCGGCGCGACTCTTCTCCTCATCTGTCTGGCCGCCAGTGCTGGCGATAATCAAGCTCCAGCGGGTGGTAAAAAACTCCGCTGGCCCGCTACAGATATTCGCAAGATCGGGGCCCACTGGGGGGACATGCTCTTTAGGCGACCTTCTTAAGACAAGTGTAAAATAGTCGGGCGAAACCCGGATTGGCGGCGACCTAGCCCAAGCTTCCAAGCTCGTCGTTCATCGCTTTCTTTAACTCCTGCCGCGCGGACTTTTTGATCGCCCGGCGCGCGGCGACGACCGCTTCTTTCTCCGCTGCACGGGTCTGCTTGTCTCGCGGATTCACAGGATCGGGAGCGGAGTGTTGGATTCGCGGCTTGGAGCTCCCGACTCTCGTTTCTTTCTTTCGCGCATAGGGCTCCATCGTTCTGACTCTTCGAAGTTCCGCTGCAAAACAGACGCCGATTTGCGTTTCGAACGTCGAGAACCGGATGGACAAGCCCCCATGTTCACGTGAACGTTTGGAATGCAAAAGGCGTCGACCCATCGGAACGGCACCCGCTCCGCGATTGAGCCAGAGCGCTCCGTTGCGGTCGCTGCCTCTGCATGGCGCGACTATGTTGTCGCCGAAGGGCAGGAAATCAAAAAGGGTCGCGGCGCGTCCGGCAATCCGGCGAATCGCTTCGAGAAGTTTCACCTCGAGCTCGATCCAGTGGAGCCGGGCGACGAAGAGGACGAACGGCCGGCCCCGCGCACGCAATTCTTTCGCGATACAACGAAGACCATCGTCTCGCGGAACAACAGCCCGGATGTCTGTTTTGACCGCAGCATCAATCCCTACCGGGGTTGCGAACACGGCTGCGCCTATTGCTTTGCGCGACCCACGCACGAATACCTCGGTTTTTCCGCCGGGCTCGATTTCGAGAGCCGCATCATGGTGAAGGAAAATGCGCCTGCCCTGCTCGCGGCGGAAATGTCTGCGCCCAGCTGGAAGCCGCAGACCGTGGTGATGAGCGGGGTGACCGATTGCTACCAGCCGATCGAGCGGAAGCTGCGGATCACCCGCGGCTGTCTCGAGGTGCTGGCGAAGTTTCGCAATCCCGTCTCGATCATCACAAAGAACCGACTTGTGACGCGCGATATCGACGTCCTGCAGGAGCTGGCGCATTACAACGCCGCGTCCGTGAACATCTCGATTACTTCGCTCGACCCGAAGCTGCAGCGCATCCTCGAACCACGCACTTCCTCGCCGCAGGCCCGCCTCGACGCTGTCGCGCAACTGCGCGCCGCCGGCATCCCCGCTGGCGTGATGGTGGCTCCGATCATACCCGGCCTGACCGACCACGAAGTGCCAGCCATCCTCGAGGCTTGCGGAAAGGCGGGCGCGTTATCGGCCGGCTATGTCGTCCTGCGCTTGCCCTGG
>JBKJKL010000203.1:0-4652 GCA_046597485.1 Chthoniobacterales bacterium | reverse complement strand
TGCTCACAACGCGCCGGTCCGGCGTGCTGCGAGCAAGGCCCGCGAATAGCTTTACACCATGGGAAACCGCGAAAATTTTGACGCCGATATCGCCGAACAGCCGTTCCTGCTTGGTCTCAGCGAGCATCACGTCCGGTTGCTCGCCGATTGTGCGGTGCGCGTCACTTTCGAATCGGAACAGGTTCTCTTTCGAGAGGGCGAAACGGCAAATCGTTTTTACCTGATCGAGCGGGGCGAAGTCGTCCTGGAATCAACCACGGCCGGCGGCCAGGCAATCGTGATCGACACCATCGGCAATGGCGACCTGCTCGGCTGGTCATGGCTTTTTGCGCCCTATGTCTGGCGGTTCACGGCGCGGGCCACAAAGCCGACCATCGCCATGTTTTTCTACGGCACCGTCCTGCGTGAATATTGCGAGACAGATCACACGCTCGGATACGAGCTGCTCAAACGGATGAGCGAAGTCATGACGCGCCGGCTGCAATCTGCACGGGTCAAACTTTCAGAGGCACATGCGGCCAGCGGTCTTAAACGTGCTTAATCCCGGCAATCGCTCGCCGCAGACATTAGCCGACTTTCACGGGCAGAAACTGCGGCGGGTCTGTGGAACACGATCACAGTCACACGACCGACCGCGCTCAAGAAATTTTTACGGCGTCCGCTTTGTGAGGCGTGGTCTGCGCACCGGGATAAGCCAATCAATTTATGGGCGCCCCAATTTGGCGAAGAAATCAGGCCACCGAGATCTTTTTGTGATCGGGAAGAAATTTTGAAGAGGGACCGACCCGCCGATCGAGCAGGAAGTGCACTTCATTGCTCCTTAGTTCGGAACTTCGCTCAACCGACGATGAAGAATAAATATCGAGGCGGCGACGACGAAGGCGCGAATGTTTAGCTAGATCGTTTAATTGCAACTCACGGCCGCGTCGACCACGCAGCCCGTTTTACCCTCCGAAAAGTTTGATCCCAAAAAGTCCGAGAGCCTGCGTGAGCAGCATCACCGCGACCGCCAGCGTGATCATCGCGAAGGTGCCCCAGCCAAGCGCGTTGTAGAGAGGGCTATTCTTGAGATTCCTCGTGAGACGGGAATCGTTGATCAGGAGTAAGAGGAACACGAGGATCACTGGTAGGAGGATGCCGTTCAGCACCTGAATCCAGAGAAGCAGCTTGATCACTGGTATGCCGGGGATGAGGGCCATGCTAGCGCCGAAGACCATGAGAATGGTGAAGAGGGTGAAGAAGAGCCGGGCTCGGCGGAAATCGAGGCCGACACCTTTGGAAAAACCAAACGCTTCACTGACTGCGTAGCTCGTAGCGAGAGGCAGGACCGCAGCGGCCAGGAGAGAGGCGCCGAGAAGGCCAATCGCGAAAATCACTCCGGCGGAATGTCCAGCCACCGGCTCGAGCGCGCGCGCCGCATCGGCTGCGGTCTCGATATGAGTTTGCCCTACCGCGTGCAGAGTGGCGGCGGTAGCGATGATCATGAAGATCGACATCAAGTTCGAAAAAATCGCGCCGACATAGGCGTCGGCGCGCTCCGGTCCATAGCGACGCCGGTCACCGCCCCGCTCCACGGTCGAACTTTGCTGAAAAATCTGCATGTAAGGCGTGATCGTGGTGCCCATCAAACCGACGAGGAGGAAGATGTAATCGGGATCTTTGTGCAGCGTCGGAACGAGCGCTCCGCGTGCGACCTGGCCCCAATCGGGGTGAGCCATGATCGCGGCGATCGGGTAAGCAAAGAAGACGAGCGTCATCAGGAGAAATACTTTCTCCACTCGTCCGTAATTGCCGAACACGACCAGATAAAAAATCAGCGCCGCGGCGGCAGGGATCATGATCAACTTGTTGAAGCCCAGCAGTTCGACTGCCGCGCCGATGCCAACGAACTCACTGACAATCAGGCCACCGTTGGCGATGAGAATGATGCCCACTGCAAAAACGGCCCAGCCGACTCCGAAGCGTTCCCGAATGAGGTCGAGCAAACCACGCCCTGTCGCAGCTCCTAGGCGTGCGCACATCTCCTGCACAACGCAGAGCGAAACGGTAATCAGCAACATCACCCAGATGAGCTCGTAGCCGTACTGCGCGCCGGTCGAGCTATAGGTTGCGATGCCGCCGGCATCGTTACCGGCTGAGCTCGCGATTAAACCGGGGCCGAGGACTGCGAGCCACCGCCAGATTCCGGTCGGCGGCAGGCGTAGACCACGCAATCGCACGCTCCGCCCGCGCACGTTCATCCGCAATGCGGTGCGGACCGTCCGCGGTTTCGAGGTCGCGACTAACGGCTCGACCGCGGCGACTGGCTCCACTCCGGAGGGCGTAAGTTGATCGCTCACGAAAAGACTTTCGGCGCTTGCGAGCTCCAGCTTGGCGGAGCGACCTCCATCACGGCCGCGTCGACGGTGACGATGCCAAGAAATTGTTTCTCCCGCCCGACGACCGGCAATGCGGCCAGATGGCTGTTCAAGACCCGATAAGCTCCGACGTCCGCGGCTTCCAGAGGATCAAGTGTGGTGATGTACGGATTCACAATCTCCTCCAAACGTTGCGCATCTTCGGCGACGAACAGATCCCGCAGACTGGTGGTTCCGTGCAGAACACGTGTCGTCTCATTTTCCACCACGTAGATGAAGTGAGTGAAATCAGCCTGGCGGAGCCGGTCGCGTAAAGTCAGGCGCGCTTCCCGCACGGTGAGATTCGCGTTCAAAGTGACAACGTCATTCGTCATAATGCCGCCAATCGTATCTTCGGGATAACGCAGTAATTCCACCAGCGCTTCGCTGCGCGCCTTCGGCAGGCGCTCGAGAAAGCTCTTCGTCATCTCTGGTGATAAACGGCCGAGAAGATTGACCGCGTCATCGGCCGCCATCAGGGCCAAAATCCGAAGAGCCTGTTCGTCATCCAGCTCGCCGAATACTTGCACCTGCCGGTCAGGAAGCATTGCCTCCAGAGTATCCGTCGCGACCGGATCGGGCAGAAGCGTGAGGAGTTCGGCCGCGTGCAGGTAGGGGAGCGCGGCGGCGAGACCCGCGATCTCCCCGGCGGGTAGCCGCTTGATCCGCATATGATAGCCCGCGCCGTTCCGGACCGCCTGCGGATCGCCGCGCAAAAACTCGATGTATTTCCAGTCGTAGGGCGCACGGCTCGGCTTTCGACCAAACATTCCGCGACTGAGCCGGCGCAGCACTGCCAGCGAGGTGGTGTCAGCCGCTTTCAAAAGCAATTGACCATCCTCTTCTTCCAACCAGAGGTCGTTAGCGCGAGTCGCACGCCGGTTGTGCAGATCGAGCACGAGCGCGTCGATGATGTCCCGCCTGAGCAGGACTTCTTTCTTCAGTGCCTCCTGCGATGCCACCTCGGCAGCGTCGAAGTTCGCGATGGTGATTTGAGCGCGATGCCAGTTGACCTTCTTGACCGCAGCCCAAGGCAGCATCATCAGATCCCGCGTGGAGTTCTTGTAGAGGAGATGGGTGACCGCCGGATAATCGCTCTCGAGAAGTGCGACGGCCAGATCGCTCAAATGATGTCGCCGCCCGCCGTCATCAAGCAGGTGAAAACGACGGAGCTTTGACAGCATTACCATGGCAGTTCACTGAACGGATTTGGCCCGGCAAGATTTGCGAAGCACGGATTGCTTTTCATAAAACGAACATTCCGAAAGCAGCCGCAAACATGATGAGCGCGGTCGCCCCGACTAAAACGCGGCTCAGGAGCGAACTGGGCTGCTCTTTCATGATCTTTCGATCCGACGCCACCAAGAGCAGGCCAATCAGGAGAAACGGCGCGAGCAGACCATTGATCACAGCCGTCCAGAAAAGTGCCCTGACCGGATTAATGTTGGCAAAATCGAGCGCGATCCCCGCCACCGTGGAAGCGACGATCACGCCATAAAAGGCGCGGGCTGCTTTCCATTTTTCATCCAGCCCTTCTTTCCAGTTCAATGTTTCCGAGAGCGCGTAAGCCGCCGACCCGGAGAGGGTGGGGATGGCGAGAAATCCCACGCCGAGGATTCCAACTGTGTAAATGACCGCGGCAAAGCGGCCGGCGAGAGGACCCAGAACTTCCGCGGCCTGCCGCGAAGTCTCGATGTTGGTCACACCGTTCCGGTGCAGAGTCGATGCGGTCGTCAGCATGATGAAATACATGATGAGCACGGCAAAGAAGGCGCCGATCCCGACATCCATTTTGCGCCCGAGGATCTCGCGCCGCGTGGCGCCGAGCCGGTGCCGCAACATCCGGCGGCCCTTCGCCTTTTCTTCTTCGACTTCCTGCGAGGCCTGCCAAAAAAACAGATAAGGGCTGATCGTGGTCCCAAGAATCGCGACCAGGGTTTGCCAGGCCAGGTGTCCTTTCGGCCAAGTAGGAGAAAACGTATCGTGAATCGCGGAGGACCAGTTTGGATGGACGATGAACGCCGTGATCACATAGGAAAACAGGACGAGGCAAAGCCACTTCAGAGTGTTCGCGATTTGGTGATAACGGAGCCAGATCGTGGCGCACGAGATCGCGAGCCCGAAGCCGACCACGAACCAATGCGAATCAAGCCCGGTCAGCATTTCGGCCGCGTCCGCCATCCCGGCCAGGTCCGCGCCGATATTGATCGTGTTCGCGCCGAGCAAAAAGAGCGCGGCGACTAAAACGAGTCTGCG
>JBKJKL010000163.1:0-4128 GCA_046597485.1 Chthoniobacterales bacterium | reverse complement strand
ATACGCCCTCGATCCGAACCTGGTCGATTCCGATATCTTCGATAGCCGCGTCAACATGGAAGGTTTTGCTCTCTCCGGCTCCTATGCCTTGAGCGACGCAGTGACCTTCACCTTGACCTACGGCTACGGACAGCAAGCTGACCGTTCGCTCGGCACAGGCGGCGTCGGTGATGCCTTCACGATTAACCCGCTGCGGAAATACAACATCTTCCAGGCGGACCTGAGCGTGAAGTTCTAGCTCTCTCTTACTTACACTAACCCTAACCCCAACAACCCCGACCCCATGAAAATCACTCATCTCGCACTTATCCTCGGTCTCGCGGCCATTAGCAGCACCTACGCGGATCGCCTCGTGATCAAAGGCTCCGATACCCTTGGGGCCAAGCTCGTCCCTCAGCTCGCTGAGCAGTTCAAGGCGCAGAACCCTGGCACCACCTTCGACATCGCGGCGGAAGGCTCCACCACCGGCATCGCGGCTATTGTCGATGGCACAGCGCAGATCGGCATGGCCAGCCGCCGCGCCAAGCCCGCAGAAATAGCAGCCGCTTCCGGCAAAGGCGTGAACATGAAACCGACCATCGTCGCTTATGACGGCATCGCGGTGATCGTAAACGACAAGAATCCGCTCAAAGGGCTGACCAAGAAGCAGGTGGAGCAGATCTTCACTGGCGACGTGACGGATTGGAGCGCGATTGGGGGAGGCGGCGGAAAGATCTCCATCTACACCCGCAATACCTCGTCCGGGACCTACTCGGACTTCAAGGAGCTGGCGATGAAGAAGCGCGACTATGCGGGTAACTCACAGAAGATGGCCGGCAACGAACAGATCGCCTCGGAAGTGGGCAAGAATGTGAATGGCATCGGCTACGTAGGATTGGCCTATGACAAGGCCCCGGGCGTAAAAGCTCTGCCGGTCGACGGCATCCTCCCTTCGGTGCAGACCGTGCAGGGCAAAACCTATCCCTACGCGCGTCCCACCTTTTACTACACGAATGGGGAACCAAGCGGGCTCGCCAAGCAGTTCCTCGATTTCACGATCGGGCCGGCGGGACAGAAAATAGTCGGACAAGTCGGCTTTGTGCCAATCAAGTAACACGCTTTATAAGCCAACGCGAAAACAAACCGATGAAGTCCATTCTTCTGGCATTTACCCTCCTCGCCGGTCTCGTGACCACGCAGGCTGAGCGCATCGTCATTAAAGGTTCCGACACGCTGGGGGCCAAATTGGTCCCTCAGCTCGCGGAGCAATTCAAGAGCGATCATCCCGACGCTACCTTCGACATCGCGGCCGAAGGTTCGGCCACCGGTTTTGCGGCGTTGATCGATAAGACCGCGGTCCTCGCGATGGCGAGCCGGCCGGCCAAACCTGAGGAGATCGCGCTCGCTAAATCGAAAGGCGTGGAGCTGAAGGAGACAACCGTGGCCTACGACGGCATCGCCGTGATCGTGAATGCGGCCAATCCGGTGAAGTCGCTGACGCGCAAGCAAGTTGAGCAAATCTTTACTGGCGAGATTACCGACTGGAGCGCGGTGGGAGGGAGCGGCGGGAAGATTTCCATCTACACCCGTAACACCTCTTCCGGCACCTACGCAGAGTTCCGCGAGTTCGCGATGAAGAAGCGCGACTACGCGCCTTCTTCGCAGAAGCTCGCCGGCAATGAACAGATCGCGCAGGAAGTAGGCAACAACCCGAATGGCATTGGCTACGTCGGCCTCGCCTATACGAAAGCGAAGGGCGTTCAAGTGGTGCCGATTGACGGCAAAGCTCCCACGCAAGAAGCCGTCTTGGACAAGACCTATCCCTACGCGCGACCCACCTTCTACTACACTGATGGAGATGCGAAAGGTCTTGTGAAAGAGTTTGTGGAATTCACGATCGGCGGGGCTGGCCAGAAGATCGTTGAGCAGGTTGGGTTCGTGCCCATCAAATGATCTTCGGACGCGGTTGGGTTAGCTCCGACGAGCCCGTCTGCTCAAAGACAGTCACGCCCATGAAAACAAAAAAGTCCGTTCGTAACGGCTCGGCCGCCACCTCGCCCGCGAAGTTGCTCGAATCCGAGTTGATGAAATTGCGTGGCGAGTTTCGCCAGACGGTGCGGGTCTATTCTGCGCGTCTTGAAATCCAGCTCGCGCAAAGCGTGGCCGCCTTGCGAGCGACCAAGTCTCCCGACGAACTATCGCGCGAGCACCTCCATCACCTGCGCGACCTCACAACGATGGTGCGGAAGCGCAAAGTGAAGCCGGAGAAAGGCCGCCGCAAAGATCTGCGCAAGCTCGATCATTTAATTGCCGACCTACACGCCTTCCTGCCGGGAGAGCGAGCGCAATAGCGCCGAACGGCTGGCAGTGTCGATCGCGTGCGACATATCGTCAGCTTTCCGTCGTCCGCGCGACGGACTGGTGCCGGATGTCTTCCGCCGCAACCGTGTAGACGGCGTCTTCCGCGATGTTTGTCGCGTGATCGCCCACCCGCTCGAGACAGCGACTGATGAACATCAGGTTCAGGTAGCCGCGCAATTGGGCAGGGTCGTCCCCCATGAGCGTGATCAGGGTGCGGCTCGTCTCCTTGTTCATCCGGTCGAGCGTCTTATCGCGCGGGATAACCGCGCGAGCGAGCTCCGCATCCTCGCGCACAAAGGCGTCGAGGCTGTCCTTTAACATCCCGAGCGCATGGTCGTACATCGGCCGGACGAGATCGGCCTGCTCGAGCGGCGGATGCTGGTTTAATTTGCGGACGCGGCGGCCGATGCTCGTCGCCTGGTCGGCGATGCGCTCTAGGTTCGAGTTCAGTTTCAAGGCCGAGACAACGCGCCGCAGATCCGACGCGACCGGCTGGAAGCGCATCAGGCATTCGACGCCGTCTTTGTCGATCTGCTTTTCGAGTTGATCGACTTCCTCGTCGTCGGCGATGGCGCGGGTGCAGAGATCGTCGTCGCGCAAGAAAAGCGCCTGCATGGCGTTGCTCAGGTTGCGCTCTGTGAGGGTGGCCATGAGGAGCGCGTTGCTCCGGATGGAGTTGAGCGCCTCGTCGAAATTTTGCAGGATGTGTGGAGCCATCGTTTAACCAAATCTGCCGGTGATGTAATCCTCGGTGCGGCGTTCGCGCGGATTCCTGAAGATGGTCGCGGTGCGGTCGAATTCGACCAGCTCGCCGAGATAGAAAAAGGCGGTGTAATCCGAGCAGCGCCCAGCCTGCTGCATGTTGTGGGTCACGATCAGGATGGTGTAGTCGCGCTGCAGTTGGTGGATCAGCTCCTCGATCTTCGCGGTCGCGATTGGGTCGAGGGCGGAGCAGGGCTCATCCATAAGCAGGACCTGCGGCTCGACCGCGAGGGCGCGCGCGATGCAGAGCCGCTGCTGCTGGCCACCGGACAAGCCAAAAGCGCTCTGGTCCATCCGGTCCTTCACCTCGTCCCACAACGCCGCGGCGCGCAGGCTTTTCTCCACCGACTCGTCAATCTGCGCGCGCCGCGCTCCGCCCAACCGCAGGCCGTAGGCGACGTTTTCGTAGATCGATTTTGGGAAGGGATTCGACTTCTGGAAGACCATGCCAACGCGGCGGCGCAGCTCGACCACGTCGATCGATGGGTCGTAAATATCCGTCCCGGCGAGCTCGATCGCACCGGCTGTGATCCGCGCGCCGTCGATCAAGTCGTTCATCCGGTTGATGCAGCGCAGGAGCGTGGTCTTGCCGCAACCGGAGGGCCCGATGAACGAGGTTACAGCGCGGTCCGGGATGGCGAGGTTCACGTCGTGCAGCACCTCATTGTTGCCGTAGGCGAAACGCAGGTGCTCGACGCGAACCATCGTCGCGGGCGTCGCCGTCGCAGCCGGGCTTTGCGTAGCGGGCGTGGAATTCATCAGCGTCACCATGATAAGCGTTTCCGCGTCCGGTCGCGCAGGATGATCGAGGTCAGGGCGATGACGCCGACGAGCGCGACGAAGACGAAGGCCGTCCCGTACTGCATGCGGTGCGTGTATTCGTTTTGCGGAATCTTCGAGCTGACGACGTAGATGTGATAGGGCAGCGCCATCACACCTTGGAAAACGAAATCGCTCCAGCGATCGACCTGCCACGGCACCGATCATGTTCACCGCGGCCTACGCGATGCGCGATGAGATGCCGTG
>JBKJKL010000072.1:0-6718 GCA_046597485.1 Chthoniobacterales bacterium | reverse complement strand
CCGGGATTTCGGTCACGGTTACCGGTAACGCGACCCGCTGCACCATCTGGTCGCCCGACGCCACCCCGGCCGTGATCGACCAGCCGGACGGAAGCGCGGTTGAGCTCGGCGTTCGCTTCAAGTCGGACGCGAACGGCTGGATCACCGCACTGCGTTACTACAAGAGCGTGGCCAATACCGGCACACATATTGGTCATCTTTGGACGAGCGCCGGAGTGCTGCTCTCGACGGTTACTTTTACCAATGAGACGCCTTCCGGCTGGCAGGAAGCAACCTTGCCCGCGCCGGTCGCGATTACCGCCGGCACACGTTACGTAGCTTCTTATCACACTGACGTGGGGCACTTCTCCGCGGAGACGCTTTACTTCTCCGCTCGCGGGGTGGATCGCGTGCCACTGCATGCGCCGGTTTCGACTCCCTCTGAACTGAACGGCCTTTATCTTTACGGTGCCGGTGGTTTTCCGACCAACAGCTATCAGGCTGGGAACTACTGGATCGACGTCGTTTTCACGGCCGGTCTCGGGCCGGATGTCACGGCGCCGCTTGTCACCGGGGTCGCGCCGCAGGCCACCGCCGCCGACGTTAGCCTATATCCCACGCTGACGGCGCGGTTCAACGAGCCAATGAAAGCAGCGTCGTTCTCGACCGCGAGTTTCTATCTCCGCACAACCCAGGGATCGTCAGTGCCGGCTAGTGTCAGCTATGACCCGACGAGCTCGCTGGCGACCCTTCAGCCAGGCACACCGTTGGTTGCTGGGCAAAGCTATACCGCGACGGTCGAGGGCGGGTCGACCGGAGTGACTGATCAAGCCAGCAATACGCTGGCGACCGACTTCAACTGGACCTTCACCGCCCTCGCGCCACCGAGCGGCTATTTCACTATTTGGCCGCCGGAGGCAACTCCCGCCGTGATCGACCAACCTGACTCTAACGCTATCGAACTCGGCGTTCGTTTCAAGGCGGACTATGACGGCTGGATCACCGCTTTGCGTTACTACAAGAGCGCAGCGAACACCGGCACCCATGTCGGGAAGCTCTGGACGAACGAAGGCACCTTGCTCGCGAGCGTCACCTTTACGAACGAAACCACCGGCTGGCAACAAGCCGCGTTGGCTACTCCGGTCCGAGTCACGGCGGGGACACGCTACGTAGCTTCCTATCACACCGACGTGGGGCACTTCTCAGCCGAAACGTTATACTTTGCAGGCCGCAGCGTGGATCGCGGACCGTTGCACGCTCCGGCGGATAGTGTGGTTGAGCCGAACGGCCTTTACGTTTACGGGGCGAGCGCCTTCCCGACCAATAGCTACCAGTCTGGCAACTACTTCGTCGACGTGGTCTACACCACCTCGACCCAGACGGCCACGCCTAGCTTCTTACCGGGGCCGGGAAGTTATACTTCGGCGCAACTCGTGACGATTGCTTCAGCCACGCCAGGAGCAGCGCTTTACTTCACGACCAACGGAACAACGCCCACTACGGCCTCAACCAGCTATACAGCACCGGTTTTGATTTCCTCCTCGCTCACTTTGAAGGCTATCGCGGTCGCTTCGGGATTCACGAACAGCCCCGTCACCAGCGGCAGCTATGCGATCGCCGGCGGGCAGACGGCGGCGCCGACCTTCACGCCTGACGGTAGCAGCTATTCCGCGGGCCAGACGGTTTCGCTTGATTGTCCCACGTCGGGCGCCGCGATTTACTATACGACGAACGGCAGCACGCCCACGGCTGCTTCCACGCGCTATTCCACACCGCTCAGCGTCGCCGTGAACACGACCGTCAAAGCGATCGCGGTCGCCAATGCAAGCACGAGCAGTGTCTCCACCGCAGTCTATTCCTTCCAGGCTGCGGCGCCCGACTTTTCGCCGCCGGCGGGAAGTTACGTAGGCACGCAGTCGATTACGCTGAGCGATACCAGTGCCGGTGCGGCTATCTATTACACGACCAACGGCTCGACCCCGACGACCGCCTCCACCCGCTACACAACTCCGTTTGCGCTGACTAGCAGTGCAATGGTTAAGGCGATGGCAGCAGCGACCGGCTGGACTAATAGCTCGGTCTCCTCCTCCACCTATGCCCTGCTGACGATCCCGGACGCTCCGAGCGGGTTGGTGGCCAACGCAGCGTCCGACGGCGAGGTGAACCTGAGCTGGAACGACGTGCCGACCGAAGCAGGCTTTAAGATCGAGCGCAAAACCGGATCGACCGGAAGCTACGCGCAGATCGGCGCGACGGCCGCGAATGTCCTCGCCTACGTGGACACGACGGTCACGGCGGGAACGTCCTATTCCTACCGTATTCGCGCCACCAACCAAGCCGGCGATTCGCCTTATTCGAACGAGGTGAACACGACAACGCCATTGTCGCTGCAACTCCCTAGCCCTTGGGTCCAGGGAGACATCGGCAGTGTTGGCCTGGCCGGGAGCGCCACCTTTAGTAGCGGCGCATTCACGGTCAAAGGGGCGGGCGCCGATATCTGGGGGACAGCGGATGCCTTCCGCTATGTCTATCAGCAGGTGACCGGTGATTTCGAGATCGTCACCCGCGTGAACAGCATTCAGAACACCAATGCCTGGGCGAAGGCTGGCTTGATGATTCGCGAAAGCACAGGGGCGAATGCCATGAACGCAGCGGTTTTCATTACACCGACGAACGGCCTCAGCTTCCAGTGGCGTTCCGCGACCGGCGGTAACACTGCTAGCACTGCTGCACCCGGGGTCACGGCTCCTTATTGGCTCCGCCTCGTGCGCTCGGGTAATACGATCACCGGCACGGCCTCGTCGAACGGTTTAAGCTGGGCGCAGGTGGGAAGCGCAACGATCGCGATGAACGCTACGGCGCGCCTCGGGATGGCTGTGACTTCGCACACCACGACCGCCCTGAACCAGTCCGTCTTCAGTAACGTCTTTGTGACCCAGGCCCCGGTGGCTCCGAGTGGACTTAGCGCGAGCACGGTTTCCACTTCCCGCATTGACCTGGCCTGGACCGACAACGCGAGCAACGAAAGCGGCTACAAGATCGAGCGGAAAACCGGAGCGGGCGGGACGTATGCGCAGCTAACGACCGTAGCGGCGAACGTCTCTGGCTACAGCGATGCCAGCCTGAGCGACGCGACGACTTACTACTACCGCGTCCGCGCCACGAACAGCGGCGGCGACTCTGCCTACACGAACGAAGCGAACGCCACGACGGTGGCAATCACCACCCCGCCGCCGACCCCGACGGGTTTGACGGCCGCGGCCATATCCAGCCGCCAGATCGATCTGACTTGGAACGATGTGCCGGATGAGGCCGGCTTCAAGATCGAGCGCAAGTCCGGCGCGGGTGGCACCTACGCGCAGATCGCAACCGTTGGCACGAACGTGACCAGTTACAGCAACACAGGGCTGGCCGCAGGCACGACCTACTACTTCCGGGTCCGCGCCAATAACGCGATCGGCAATTCCGGTTACTCCAACGAAGCGAACGCCGCGACCACGATCGCGACTTACCGGTCGTCCGCCGCGGCCAGCGCGCGGTCCGGCATCCTTAGCCTCACGATTGACAAGCCGAGCGGCACGAGCGCGGGCGATGTCCTCGTCGCCTCGGTCGCGATTCAACAAAAGAACCTCAATATGACCGCGCCCGGCGGCTGGACGCTGGCGCGCCGTTTGGATAACGGGTCGGGCAGCAGCAACTCACTCTTTGTTTACTACAAGGTGGCAGGCTCGAGTGAGCCAGCGAGCTACCAGTGGTCATTTAACAAGTCGAACGGCACCGTCGGAACTGTCCTGGCCTTCAGTGGCGTGGACACGGTAAATCCGGTCGATGTCGAGACGGGTCAGAACACGAGCAGCGGTCTGAGCCTAACCGCGCCGAGCGTCACTACCACGCAGGCCGTGGACATGATTGTTACTTCCCACGCGATTGCGAGCTCGACGACCTTCGCCCCGCCGTCCGGCATGGTTGAAGCCAACGAGGTCGCGAGTGAAACCGCGCCGAATGCGAATGGTGTCTCAATCGCATTAAACTATGCGCAGCAAAGTGCGGCCGGCTCGACCGGCCCACGCACGGCGACTGCCGCGAACAATGCCGATACGGGCAACTCCCATACGCTCGCGTTGCGGTCGAAGTAGCGCGCAGCGGTCAGGATCCGGAGCATCAGAACCGGCAGGGTAAAAGACCGGGGTCGACGTGCCGGTTTACAAAAATGAGGCGCGTGTCCTACAGTCGGCTCTGTGTTCCACGCGCCCAACCGCTGCTCCTTTGATCTCGGCCGTTTCCGTTGGGAGCGGTCATCGCTTTTGAGGAGCGACGCTGCGGGGGGAAAAGGGGCCAAACCTCGGAGCCGCTAGTTTGCCCGGAATCCGAAAAGTTTTGCGGCGTCTGCGGTCCGGCGTCCGACGATTGGTGGCCGACGAAACGCCTTCGCCCGCGGCTGTGCAGGTGCTCATCCGGCCGGGCGATACGGCCTTGCTGCAAAGGTCGCTCGCCCTCGGTTATGCCAGCCTCCGGTCCACGCCCGCGGCTCTGCCTGATTTCGCTGACACGGAGTATCGGATCAACTCGCAGAACGGCGAAGACGGCATCCTCTGGTATATCTTTTCGCTTATCGGGAAAACGAACCGGCGCGCGGTCGAGATCTGCGCGGCGGATGGAATGCAGTGCAACACCGCGAACCTGATTATCAATGATGGCTGGGAGGCGCTCCTCTTCGATGGCGATCCCGCTAACGTGGCCAAGGGCAATGTCTTCTACGGCAACCACCCCGACACCTTCACGCATCCGCCGCGGTTCGTGCAGGCCTGGATCGACGCCGAAGGCGTGAACGAACTCGTACAGAGAAATGGTTTCGAGGGCGAGATCGATCTGCTCAGCATCGACCTGGATGGCGTGGATTACTGGATCTGGAAGGTGCTGACCGTGGTTCGACCCCGCGTCGTGGTAATCGAGGCGCAGGTCATCTGGGGGACCGATCGCGCGGTGACGGTGCCGTATCGGCGGGACTTCCGCGCGGAGCATGTTGATGGCTTCGGCGTCTACTCGGGCGCGTCGCTCCCGGCGTTGGTCAAGCTCGGGAAGGAGAAGGGCTACCGTCTGATTGGCGCGCAGCGCTACGGCTTCAATGCATTTTTTCTCCGCGACGACATTGCGCCGGAGCTCGTGCCGGAAGTCAGCGCCGCGCAGTGCCTGACGCATCCTTTCGTGGCGACGGTGCGGCGCCGCTTTCTCGAGAAAATATCGGCCATGGATTGGGTGGAGGTTTGAGCGCGATGTCAGCCGAACAGAAATCAGCGCGCCCGACCGAGACGCCACATCGCCCGAAGGTGCTGATCATCTATCCCTACGAATGGCTCGCCTACGCGCCGACTGTGGCCCGGCTCTACCGCGCGTTGGCCGAGAGTTGCGACGTGCAAATTATTGCTTACGACGGCGGCGATTTTTGCCGGAGCAAAGTGGACCTGCCGGGGGTCGAATACATCACACTGCCAGGTCGTCTGCGGCGCGTGGCGGAATTCCTCTGCCGCCGTTTTCCAAAGCTGGAGAAGCGGTGGCATTTTTTTCACATCGCTCGCGCGGTCCAGCTCTGGCGCATTCTGCGGGGTCGCGAGGTGGACGACGTGCTCGCGTCGGACTATTCCGGGATGTGGGTCGCGCAGAAGGCTTTTGGCCGGCGGACGCGTTTGCATTTTCTCTCGCTCGAAATTTACGATTCCGATCTCTTCGCCTCGCGCATCGATGTCGGGCGCGTCGACTCCGCGATCGTGCAATCGCCGGAGCGCTTTGAGTGGCTTTTTCCCCGGAGCGAGCCGCCGGTCTTCTACGTCCAGAACGCGCCGGTTTACCGGAAACGGACGGTCAACGAGCGCACCGGTGAGCGGACCGGTAGCCTGGTCTATTGCGGCACCGCATTGCCGCGGTTTGGACTCTTTCGCATCCTGGAATTCTTGCGCTCGTATCCGCAATTTCAGCTCACCATCCAAGGCCTAACGAACGAATACTCGGAAGAGCTAATGCGCCCGTATGCGGAGTTACGGGTAGCAGGCCGGCTCGTGCAAGAGACGCAATATCTCTCCGAACCCGACCTCCTGCGCTGGCTGGAAAAGTTCAGGGTGGGTCTCTGCTTCTACGACTTCGATCATCTGCCGGAGGACCAGTTTAATTACCGCACCGTCCCTTCCGGGAAGCTGTTTAATTACTTCGCCGCCGGCGTCCCCGTGGTCGGAAACGACATCCCGGGCTTGCACCCGGTGCGCGAATTCAATGCCGGCATTCTGGTGAGAGATTTGTCGCCGGAAGCGATCGCTGCCGCGGTAATTGAGGTGCAGGAAAACTTCGCCACTTATCATGCGAACTGCCTGCGCGCGGCCGAGCACTACAGCTTCGATCGCGCGGTCGCGCCCTTCCGGGAATTCCTGCTCCAGCGCCGCGCTCCTGCGTCGGGTGCGGTCGGGCGCGCAGTGGAAAACCCCGCGCTGGCGCTCGCTGGTTAGCTGCTTGGCCCGACTGTGAATTCCGATCCGCATGGACGTTAAATCGATCGCTTTCTACCTCCCGCAGTTCCATCCGATCCCGGAGAATGATGAGTGGTGGGGCAAAGGCTTCACCGAGTGGACTAATGTCGCGAAGGCAAAGCCGCTCTTCCGCGGACACTACCAGCCGCGCCTGCCGGGCGAGCTGGGCTTCTACGATCTGCGCGTGCCGGAAGTGCGGGAAGCGCGGGCCAGGTTGGCCTGCG
>JBKJKL010000449.1:0-4977 GCA_046597485.1 Chthoniobacterales bacterium | reverse complement strand
GGCGGATGTCCCGCGGGCGAGACCTGCCAGCCCAGCCGGTGCACCAGTCACTCCGGCCGGCGCAGTCGCCGAAGCCCAAGCAGTGATGATGAAATTTCCCGCGCAGGCGATGCCGTTGTAGTCGCCGTATTTCGGGCAGCCGCCGCCGGTCTGGCAGGTCTCGCCCGCGGGACATCCGCCCGCGCTGAAGTCGCAACGCCGACCGCTCCCGCCGCCGCCGGGGCGCAGGCAAACGCCCGCGTTCTCGGGTTGCACACTGCAGCTTTCCGAGTCGTTCGTGCTGCGCGGCGCGCAGGGCCAACCGGAAGCGCATTGTGGATCGGAACGGCCGGAGAGGTTCCAGCGCGTGCCGCGTGAGGAGCCGAGGAAATAATCGGTCAGGTCATTGCTCGCCGCCGTCGCCGCGCCGCGATCATACCAACCGACCCAGGCCGCGCTTCGTGCCGTGCACGACCACGGCAGGAAGCGGCGGACGCTCGCGCTGTTGCTGATCGTGCGCCGGTTGCCGGCGGGGAAAGTCGCGCCGCGGTCGTTTGATTCCAGGGCAACAATCCGCTCGCTGTTCGCGGCGCCATTGTTTTCCGCAAACGTGACCCAGAGATGATTCGCGTTTCCCGCGTCCGGCGCGACGACCGGGCTGGCGAGGGTGTTTCCGTCGTTGCATCGATCGAGACCTGGCACCGGGCAGCCGACCGCGCCGCTAAGAGTCGCGACCGTGACCGGAAAGCCCGGCGCCGCGGTCAGTCCGCTCGCGCAGGAAGAGAAGCGATTAAGCAAAACAGAGTTGCCACTGATCGAGACGACGAAGACCGAGCCGTCGCGCCCCACCGCCACGCGCGGAAAGTCGCCGCTGCCGGGGATGGCGGCCCGCGCCGTCCAAGTGCTGCCGTTGTTCTGCGAGCAGGTGATCGACGCGGCGACAAAGCCACTCCCGATGTTATTGCAATTGGTGGCCGTGCCGCTCGGGGTGAAATTTCGCCAGACGGCGTAGAGTTGGTCGCGGTTGGAGGAAGCATTGCGCGCGTCGGCCGCAAGATGCTCCTGGTCGGGGAAGCAGATGCCGGCGCCGCTGGTCGGGCACTGCGCGCTGAAACCCTGCAGCGCAAAACTCGAGCCGTTATTCGTCGAGCGGCTGACCGCGTTGGTGCAGCCGGTCACGTTGAGATGCGCCGGGGTGCCGTTCGCGGTCGCGATCACGTCTAGGTAGAAATTGCCGCTTACGCCGCGCCCGACCGAGGGATCGTTCAAGCCAAAAGTGCCAGTGGTCCCGGCGGCGAAATTGCGGCCGCGATCGGTGGAAAAGGAGAGCGCGGCATTGCTCGCGATGATGATCGTGTTCGCATCCGCGCTAGTGGTGATTTCCAATTCGCCCTGCCCGCCTTGCACGAGCAATCCGGCGCCGGGTTTCGTCGCGATGGGCGCGGCTTTTTCAAAAGTCGGCGCGTCTGGGCTCTCGCTATTGCTCGCGTCGGTGATCGGTGATTCATCCGTACTTCCGGAGACGGCTTCCGGTGAAGCCGCGGCCTCCGGGGCGGGCGATGTTTCTGCTGGCGGCACGGTCGCGGCCTCGGGCGTCGCGCTTTCGGCGGGCGAGGGCTGGTCCTTCAGCGCGCGTTGTTCCTGCTGTTTCTGCCGGAGCGACTGAAGGCCTTCCTGCAGAACATTAGCCCCGGCCGGTTGCGGGAAGCGAACGCTGCGTGTGATCTCCTTTGCGTTGCTCGTCATTGCGGGCGGCGCGCCGGGCAGGACAGAGGTGTCCATCACGACCACGCGCTTGTCCTGCGCGATCGCGGTGATCGTGCGCTGCACCGTCTCCTGCGGCATGGTGCCTTCAGCCTCCTCGCCCTTCGCCCCGCGTCGCGGGAGCGCTTCGGTGAAAGTAATTTCGACCGCCGGCCAGCCGCCCATCTCGATGAACTCCGCCGGCGCATCGCGTGAGGCCGCGATCGCCGAAAGCCGTTCCAATGCATCTTTCTGGCTCGTGCGCGGCTCGGTTGTAATCAGCATCCGCGCGACGGGTGCAGCGCTTTCCGCGGCGGCCGTGGTGGGCGCGCCCGGCTCGACTGCGCGCACGATCAGCTCCTGCGCGTTGCTGTATTTTACGTCGGAGGACTGCCACTGCGCTGGCACGCGGATTACCGTCTGCGGTGCGATCGTGAGCGCGCGCGTCGCCGAGTTTTGCGCGACGACGAGCGCGGCGCAGACCAAGCCGAGCGCGATGAGCGCGCCGGCCAAGATGCTTCGGATCATGTTCATGGAAGACTCCTTCTCTGTTGGAGATTGAGACGAGCTTGGGAATGGGCGCTTCGACGGGAAGCGACCGAGACTGCACAACGAGGGAGACTCGCAGGCATGCCGCGATCGTATCTTTCAGCAATGAAAAGGCAATCATGCAGTCAGCGCGTGGTTGACCGCTTTTCGGAACTCGGGAGAGTCGGCGCGATGAAGCGTCTCTTCGCCCTAGTCGGATGCGTGCTTGTGCTCGCCGGTGCTTCGGCGGAAGCGAAGCGCGGAGTCGAGCCGGTCTTTGCCGAGGGCGCTCAGGATCCGGCCTTGATCGGCAACCTCGCCGCGCTCGGCCCGAACGTGGACCTCGAGGAGGCTCGCCGCATTGCGTTCACCGCTTACACCACGGGCCGCGAATTTCAGCGTGAGTGGCGCGTCGTTTGGCCCCCGGGTTATCAAAATTTCCTCGTTCACCGCGGCCGACGGCGGGCGGGTCTTTGCTTCCAATGGGCCGCCGCGCTGCTCTTCCGGCTGGAGGCGTTGAAACTGAAATCGGTCGAGCTGCATTGGGCGGAGTCGTTTCCCGGTTCCTTGAGCGAGCACAACGTCATCATCGTGACCGCGCCCGGGCAGCCGCTCGGCTACGGCATCCTGCTCGATAATTGGCGCTACGGTGGCCGCCTGCTTTGGGGCCGGGCCAGCGCCGACCCGCATTACAACTGGAAGGAAAACGCGGCCGAGATGCGTTATCGCCTGCGCTCGCACAGCCTCGCGGCGCATGGCCGCGAACTGCGGTAGCTACTTCCGCTCCGGTCCGACGAGAAACTTCATCGGCTCCACATAATGCGGCTTCGCCTTGGCCGCTTCCTCGGCCAGCTTCCGCGCTTCCTCCACCTGGCCAATGGATTGCGCGTAAACGGCGGCCAGCCATTGGCGATCGGCCACATCCACCGCGCCGGGTTTAATGAAGCTGCGCGAGATCGCGAGCAGAGTCGCCGGCGGGATTTTCCCCCAGCCGAGAGGGCTCTCGCCGTAAGGACCGAGGCGGAGAGCGACCCCACTCTCGTTCGCGGTCTTAATGCCGTCGTAGGTCGCGGTGCCGATGACGATCGGCGTTTTGTAGGCGCCGCTGGCGAGGTCGTGAGTGAGGACGCCCTTCCACTGCGCGAGCCAGGCCGGCTTCCGGCGCTCGAAGTCGGCGCGCTCCTCTTCTTCGCGTCGTTCAACTTCCTGCTTCTCGATCGCCGCCACCCGCGCGGTCAGGCGTTGTTCTTCCTCCTTGAAGAAATCTGGGAGCGCACCGCGCGTTTGTACCTTCTTTGCGAGCTGGCTGGTTGTCTCGAGTGCGAGGGCGGCATCCGTTGATTTCGTCATCTCGCCGGGCAGCTTTTTCGCCTCGAGGTAGAGCGCGTGGTCGCTCAGATACTGGAGTGCGATCGTTTTGTAATCGGCGATCCACTTGAACTCGTTAGGCGCTTCCGTCTCGAGGTAACGCTGGAGGAAACCGGCGCCTTCGTTGAACTCGCCGAGTTGCCAGTCCTTGATTCCGTAAAGGAAAAGCGCGAACGCGTTCAGCCCTTTGCCGTCCACTTCCGGACCGCCGCGCACCGGCCCCGGTGCCGCCAGCGCCTTCACTGTCTCGGTGAAGAACGTCCCGAGCGGCGCGTTGTCCTTCGCTGTCGTCAACGGCGCGGCGTTCTCCATTTGGCGGAAGGACTCACGCGCCGGCGCGAGTTTGCCCTGCAACAGGAGCGCGAGCCCGGCATGGAGACGCGCCCAGTGCGCGAGCACCGGATACTTCTGCGCGTCAGTGGCGACTTTCGCCAGCGCAGTCGCCGCGGTCGGGTAATTGCCGTTGATCAATTGCGTACGCGCCTCGTCGTAGCGCTTCTGCAAGGCCGGCATGTTGTCCGGTGTGGCGGATGCGGTTGGTTTCGCGGCGACCATGGCGGGTGCTTGGTGCGTCCGCATTGCATAGAGCCCGGCACCGAGCGCGAGGAGCACAACCGCGCCAGCGACGAACCAAAGCGTCCGTCCTTTACGCCCGCTCGACTCGAGCAACTTGAGCGCGCCTTCCAGTTCGCTAATGAAATCGGCGTAGGAGGCAAAGCGGCCGGCTGGGTCCGGCGTGAGGGTGCGATCGATTACCCGCGCCGTCTCGCGAGAGACACTCGGCGCGGTGCGGCGCAGGCTCGGCGGATGACTCTTCATGCGCCGCAACTCGGAGGCCGAAGTGGATTCGCCCTCGATCGGCGGCTTGCCCGCGAGCGCGTGATAAAGCGTGGCCCCGAGGCTGTAGATGTCGCTTCGAAAATCTTCCGGTGCGTTGTCCAGCCGCTCCGGCGCGACGTAATACGGCGTGCCCCAGATCTCGTGGCGCGCTTCCGCGTGATGCTCGGCCGCGACCGCGAGCCCGAAGTCGCCGATCTTCGCCGTGTTCGCATCGGAGAAGAGGATGTTCGCCGGCTTCACGTCGCGATGAATCAGCCCGCGCTCGTGCGCCGCCTTCAGGCCGCGCGCCACCTGCAGCCCGGCCGCGAGCACTTGCCGCTCCGGCAGACGCGTCTGCTGCACCATCAAGTCATCAAGGCTCCCGTGATCGACTAATTCCATCACGAGATAGAACTGCCCGTGCGCCGAGCCGGAGGAATAAACCTGGATGACGTGCGGATGATTCACTGCCGCGGTCAGCCGCGCTTCCTGTTCGAGCCGCGCCCTCTCCGCTGGGTCGGCGCTCAGCTCGGTCCGCAA
>JBKJKL010000357.1:0-10876 GCA_046597485.1 Chthoniobacterales bacterium | reverse complement strand
CGCCGAATCTCCGCCACGATTTCCTTGTGCCGCGGACGATCGAGCAGCATGACGACGACGTCCTGAACGCGCTTCCCAAGCGCCTGCGCGACCCCGAGGAGGATTTCCTCGATCGGGCTCTCCAGCTTCACCGTCTCGATGCCCGAGATCTGCATCGCCTGCACGACGCGCGGGCCGTAGGCGAGCTTCATCATGTAAAAAGCAGGGATGTCGCGCAACGCCACCTGCTCGCCCTCCTCCGGGCTCGCGGCCGCGATGCAGGCGATCGAGTTTGGCGCGCCTTTCGAAATGTTCGTCGTGCCGTCGATCGGATCGAGCGCGATGTGAAAGGCCGGCGAACCGGGTATCCACGTCCCAAGATGTTCGCCTTTGAAAATGCCGGGCGCATCGTCCTTGATCCCCTCCCCGATAACGACTTCGCCGCAGATGTTCATCAGGTCGAACATGCCGCGGATCGCATCGCAGGCGGCTTCGTCGGCCAGTTCCTTTTCGCCGCGGCCGAGCCATTGCAGGGCGTTCAGAGCAGCGGCTTCCGTGGCACGGACGAAATCGAATTCGATAATCCGCTCGATGTCCTGATAGTTCTGCCGCGGAAGTCTCATCGTGGCCTAGATTCGCCAACCTCCGCGCTTCTGACAAGCACCGCCTCGCGTCCTTAGGCCGCCGCGGCCGCGAACTTCCGCTCATGCTCGAGCAGCCACTTCTTCCGCCAGAGCCCGCCGCCGTAGCCGCAGAGCGTGCCGTCGGCGCGGATGACGCGATGACACGGAATGATGATCGCGAGCATGTTCGTGCCGTTCGCGCGCCCGACCGCGCGGCGCGCGCCCGGGATCTTCAGCTGATCTGCCATCCAGGAATAGGAGCGCGTTTCCGCCACTGGGATGGTGCCGAGCATCTGCCACGTCCGCAGTTGGAATTCGGAGCCGAGCGGCGCGAGCGGCGTGGCAAAGGTCAGGCAACGCCCCGCAAAATAGTCATCCAACTCGCGCCGGATCTGCGTGAGATGCCGATGTTCGCCCGGGACGATCGATTGCCGCAGTCGGTCGCGCACCAGCCGCAGTTCGCGCTCCGTCGCGCGGCGGTCGGCGAATTCCAGCAACCGCAGGCCGTTGTCATCCGCGACCGCGAGCATGACGCCGAGCGGCGTCTCGATTCGCTCCGCGAAAACGCCGGGCCGCTCCTTCGCCGCGCGCGGTGGCTCGCCAAAGATGCGGACGAATGCCTCGCGAAAACCGCTGGCCGATTCGAAGCCGCTCTCGCTCTGCGCCTCTGCGACGCGAGCGCCATTACGCACTTCGCGCAACGCCAATCCCATGCGGCGCGCGCGGTGATAAGCCTGGAAGGTCATCCCGTAGTGCCGCTTGAATTGCCGCCGCGCGGTCGAGGGATCGATCGCGAGATCGCGCAGTTCCTTCTCCGTGATGCGGCCGCCCGGCGCCTTCTCGATTTCCGCGCGCAGGCGTTCGATCAACGGCGGGGCCGGCTTCGCCGGGTCCATTGGTTGGCAACGCAGACACGGCCGGTAACCGCCGAGCAACGCGTCGGTGGCAGTCGAGAAAAACTCGACGTTTTGCGGCTGCGGCTTCTTCGCGCTGCACGTCGCCCGGCAGCAGATGCCAGTGGTGCGGATGCCCGCGATGAAGATGCCCTCGAAGCTCGCGTCGCGTTCGCAAAGCGCGCGATACATCGTTCCGGGCGGAGGGAGTAGTTCCATAATGTCTCGCATCCTAAGGCCGCCGCGGTCCGGCGTGCATCAGCGATGTTCAGGCACCTAATTTCTCGCTGCCGGGCAGCGGATCGGGCGCGACCGTTCCTGAGGTGATGCCTTTCGGCGGAACGACGTCCGCGCTTTCCCCTGCTATCTCGGGCCGCAGCGCGGGCGGCTTCTCTATCCGCGTCGCCAGCGCCATCCCCGCGAAGAGAAGCAAACCGGCCAGAAACCACGGCGCGCCCGGCAGATGCCAGGAGCGGTTTGGATTGATAAAAAAGGCGAAGGTAAAAGTGAAGATCGCCGGGCCGAAGAGGACCGCGACCGAGCGCAGGCTGCTGATTGCGCCCTGTAGCTCGCCCTGTTCCCGCTCGCTCACCCGCCGCGTCATCATACCGTTCGCCGCTGGGCCGGAGACGCCCCAAAGCGAGATGACCGGGATCGAGCCCATGAACATCGTCCCGGTGCGCGCGAGCCCGGCGAGGATCATCCCGAGCCCACCGAAGAGCTGGCCGAGGTAAAGGGTGCGGCGTTCGCCGAAACGCTTCACGATCAAGCCGACAAGCCCACCGGAAATGATGACCGACATCACGCCGACGACCGCGAGTGAGGCGCCGACCATCCCGCTGTTCCAGGTGTAGCGGTAGATGGCATAGAGCGCCCAGATGGTGAAAGCCTCATGCGCGAGGTAGCCGATGAATTGCACCCCCGCGAGGTGGAACAATTCTGGATGCGAGCGGAGGAGAACGAGCGAGCCGATCGGATTAGCGCGGCGCAGCGTGAACGGCTGCCGTTTCTCCGGCGGGAGCGATTCCGGGACAAAGAGGTAGCCGTAAATCGCGTTCGCCAAACTCAGCGCGCCCGCGACCCAAAACGGCACGCGCGGATCGGAGTTGCCGAGCAGTCCACCAAGCGCCGGCCCCAGAATAAAGCCCACGCCGAAAGCCGCGCCGATCATTCCAAAAGCCCCCGCGCGTTTCTTCGGCTCCACCACATCGGAGATGTAAGCCATCGCGGTGCTGATGCTCGCTGCAGTAATGCCGGCGACCACACGGCCGATAAAGAGCCAGCCGATGGTCGGCGCGAGCGCCATCACGATGTAGTCGAGTCCGAGCCCGAGATTCGAGAGCACGATCACCGGACGCCGCCCGAACCGATCGGAAAGAACGCCGAGCACAGGCGAAAAGACGAACTGCATGAGCGCGAAGACCGTCCCGAAAATGCCGAACCACTTCGCCGCACTGGCCGCGTCGCCGCCGATCAGGTTAAGGACGAGCTTCGGCAGCACGGGGGCGATGAGCCCGAGCGCGAGCATGTCGAGCGTGACCGTGATGAGGATGAAAACGACAGCTGCTCTGCGTGCTCGCATGCGCGCTTATAACACCAAAGAACCGCCTGCGCGGTAAATCCGATACGCGCAAAGGGATGACTGAAGCGTTCACAACTGCCGAGTTTTTCGGAGTTTAGCTTGACCGACTTGCGAGCAATTGGGTAAACCACGGGGCACTGGAGCGACTCCAGTCGCCTCACGGTGAGTTCCCCTGCCCTGCAAAAATTCCGTTCCCATCCGACCGGCGCTCTAGGGCGTCCACCACGAGTAACCGCACTCAACTTATGAACACTAATCCCGCTACATTACTTCTCCAACGCACCGCCTGCTTAGCTGCCAGTTTGACTTTCCTATTAGCGCCTGGCCTGGCCTCAGCTGCCAAAGATAACTGGATCGCGCCCGCGGGTGCCGAAATGAACCTAGCATCCAGCGCGACTGATCCAGCGCTCTTGAAGGCGGAACGCGAGGAAGTCGAAAAAGAGCGTGCCTCACAGCTGGCTGGTCCCTCCGCGGTGGCTGCACCTGAAGCAGCCCGGCCAATCGTGGCCGTGCCGGTCCCGAACGGCCCCTTCCCTGTCCGCGTAACGGCAACAGCCGGCACGACTGGGCCTACCGATTATGCAAATCTCGGGGCGGCTGTGGCAGCGATTAACGCCGGGACGCATCAAGGCGCCATTACCGTAAGCATTCTGGGGAGTTCAATTGAAACCGCGGCGGTTGTCATTAATAGCAATGGGGCGGGCACCGCGAGTTACACCTCTATTTTGATCCAGCCGACGGTTGATGGCGCTACGATCAGCGGGCCTACGGTTACCGGTCGGGGACTGATCGAGTTGAACGGCGCCGACAACGTCACGATCGACGGTGATAACCCCAATACAGCGGGAACAAACCGTAACCTCACCATCCAAAATACAGCGGCCAACACGGTTACGTTTACTTCGGTGATACGAGTTGCACTCGCCGCAACAATCGTGACCAGCGCGGACAATAATATTTTCCGCAACCTGATTCTGACTGGCAGCGCCACTGGAAGAAACATCACCGGCGCAAGCTCGGCGACGGGCACAGAAAACACCACCTACGGAATCGTCGCCACCGGAGGCGCCTCTACCACCAGCGCGACAACTGCTCCGTCAGCTTTGGCTTCTACTTCCACTACCATCGGCACCGGAGCGACCGCTTTAAATCTGATCATCGACAACAACAGGATCTTTACCGCCGCCCGTGCCATCGCGGTCCAAGGCAGTTCAACCACGGTTTTCCCCGGCCTGACGATCACGCGCAACCAGATCGGCAATTCAACCGCGGCCGCAGTCGATCAAGTGTATTCGGTCGGCATCACGGCCCAGGGTTCGGCCAATGGTGTCATTTCCCTAAACACCGTCGCCATTGAAGGCTTTGTTGCTTCCAGTAGCGCCGCAGCAAACCGTGCGATCGACGTTGGCGGAGTTTCGGCCGTTGGAACATTCCTGATCGAACGGAACATGGTTACTCGCGTCCGCAGTAACGCACCCGATTTCTGGGTTGCACACGGGATTAATCTTGGAGGCGGCAATGGACACACCGTCCAAAACAACTTTGTCAGTGACGTCGCGCTAAATTCTACCTCCGGCGGCTTCTACAGCACCACCTTTAACGCCGCGGGCATTCGCGTTGGCAGCGGCCTGAACCACAAAATTTATCATAACAGCGTCAACATGTTTGGCACCATTCCGGGAGCGACCCCGGCCATCAGTGCGGCCTTCATGATCACGGCTTCGACGCTGACCGGTATTGATGTGCGAAACAACATCTTCGTTAACACTCTCAGTAACGGGAGCGCAACGTCCGCCCACGTCGCGGTCTACCTGCCTTCTGCCGCCACCAGTTCGATGGCGCTCACGATCAATAATAACGATAACTTCGGCGGTGCAGCGCCCGTAGCGACGCAGGGCGTCGGGCAGGTCGGGACAACTGCAGGCACGGGATTCTTCACCTACGCCAACTTTGACCCGACGATGACAACGCCGACAACGAACTTCCGCTCCTACACAAGCTCGCTTTCTGCGGCTGGAACAAACGACAACGCGTCCAAGAAGGTCGATCCTCAGTTTGTTTCCAACACCGACCTCCATATCAACGCGGCCTCCCCGATGGTGGACATGGGAGCCAGCGTAGGAGTCGCGCAGGATATTGACGGCCAAAACCGCGTTGGCATTCCTGATATCGGCGCCGATGAGCCGAACGGAGTTGCGCCACCCGCGAATGATATCGCGGCGATCTCGATCGTCAGCCCGGCAAATGGCAGTTCGCGTCCTGTTGGTGCGGCCGTTACTCCGCAGGCCACCTTCAGCAATGTGGGAACGGCGGCCCAGACAAACGTGATGGTTCAGTTCACGATCACCGGGCCCGGCGGTTTCACCTTCACGGACACGCAAACGATCGCTGCGATCAATCCAAGCCAGACAATCACAGTGACATTCGCGGCCACGCCGCCGTTGCCTGCCGCCGGTATCTATAACATGACTGCAGCTGTCATCACGGCTGATCAGAACCCGAATAACGATCAGGTCGTCGGTAACTTTAGAGCGGTCCAGCCTGTCGGTGGCAGCTACAATGTCCCGGGCGACTTCGCTTCGTTAACTAATCCTGGCGGCATCTTCGATGCCATGAACACCGCCGGAGTTAGTTCGAGTATTGTCATCAACATCGTCGCAGATTTGACGGGGGAAAACGGAACGGTCGCGTTGAATCAGCCAGTCGAGGCCGGAGCAGGCGGTTATAGTATCCGGATCAGACCGGTTGGTGGCGCACGATCCATTACTGGCAGTAGCACGACCGCGATCCTCCGGGTCAATGGCGCGGATCGAGTCACAATCGACGGCTCGTTACAACAGGGCACGCCGGTAACGGAAGTTGGTGGCGATCCTTCGATCCGCAGTCTGACGGTTACGAACACGAGCACAACAGCAACGGCCGGTGCGGTCATCTCAGTCTCCGAGGGATCGTCGACGGATGGAGCTGATGCTCTGCTGGTCGTCGGGGCGCAGAATTTCACCCTTAAAAACGTGAACGTAGTCGGGCAGGATCCGACGCAAACCCTGATTGGCCTTCATATCGGCGGCAACGCAGTCGGGAGCGCTCCGACGATCGCAAATAACAATAACGCTCGGGTCGAGAACTGCAGTTTCCGCAGAGCATTCGTCGGGGTGTTCAATGACGGCATCAGTGCGGTAAACCCTGCCACCGGGAACGTGATCACGAATAACGATCTCGCTGGGACTGGGGTGAACCGTCTGCGCCGCAACGGCCTCTTCTTCTTCAATCACAATGGGATCCAAGTGACCGGCAACGATATCGGCGGAATCAGCACCGATGAGTCGGCTGACGGCATCGGTATTGTCGCAGGCATCCAGAACGTCACGACGACAGCTGCCACTTCGGGCGGCGTCTTTAATGCCATCATCACTGGTAACCGGATCAACGGCGTAGCAGCGACGAGCACGACGGGGTTCTCGGCGGTCGGTATTGCGGTCGGCGGGGATCCAGCCGGTGCGAACACGATTGCGAACAATATGATCAGCAACATCACCGCGCCTGCGACATCCCCTGATATCGTCGCGGGAATTTTTGTCGCTGGTGTGACCGGCTCGAATACGAAGATCTACTTCAACTCCGTTGCGTTGACCGGCGATCGCGGTGCGGTGCTTAGTCAGCTCGGCAGTTATGGAGTAGCGATTGCCGGTGCGACGGCGCCGCTCGTAGACCTGCAGGATAATATCCTCTACAACGTCCAAACTTCCGGTGGCGGAGCAGCCGCCAAGAGTTATGCGCTCGGGACGCAGGCGGTGGCGGCCAACCTCACGAATCTGACCTCGAACCGGAACCTCTTCTACTTCGCAGGTGCGAACCTGGGTGGATTCCGCGTCGGTTCGCTAGATACCGCCGGGACGGACTTCGCGACCCTGGCAGCGTGGCAGGCTGCCACGGGCAAGGACGTGAACTCATTCTTCGGTGATCCGCTCTTCGTTAATCCAGTGTCGAACTTGCACATCGGTTGCACTTCGCCAGCGATTGGCGGTGGCGTGCCGGTGGGCGGCATTACGACCGATTTCGATGGCCAGACTCGCCACGCGACGCCGGACATCGGTGCGGACGAATTGGTCGCGCCGTCGATCCTGAGCGCTGTTTCGCGGAAGACGCATGGCATCGCAGGAGACTTCAACATCGTTCTGCCCGGTGTGGAAAGCCGTAGCGGTGGCCCGAACGGCGACTACCAGATCATCATTACCTTCGCGTTACCTGTCACGGCCCCGACCGCCACAGTGAGTACTGGCACGGGAACGGTGGCTTCAACCACCGGCTCCGGGACCAACAGCATCACGGTTAACCTGACCGGCGTCTCCAACATGCAATATGTGACCGTGACGCTGCAGTGCGTGAACGATGGCACCAGCATGGGTGACGTGGCAGTTACGATGGGCGTTCTCGTAGGCGATGCGAACGGTGATACGTTTGTGAATTCCGCGGACGCAGGTTTCACACGCAACCGCGCTGGGCAAATGACCGACGGCACGAACTACCGCGCTGATTATAATGCCGACGGCTTCATCAACTCTGCCGACGCGGCAATCGTGCGTGCACGTTCCGGCAACGCCTTGCCCTAATCTCACCGTCCTTCCTTCAGAGTGGTCGCCGCACGAGCAGTCGGCGCGGCGACCACGGAAGGTAACGGCCAACTAACGAAGGCCGCCGTCGCTCCAGGCCATGGCTTGCGCGGCAAAGGGCGTGTCGACTATGCTGTGTGCCCTTCCGGTATGACCAGGTGCTCCCACATTCTCCCCGCCTTCGTGATCGTGTTCGGGCTCTTGGGCTTCGAAACGGTCACCGCGCAGCTCGTTCGGCAGGAGAATAATACTCTGCAGCTTTCCGAGACGTCTCCACCAGCGACCCTCTCGGCGACGGGGGCGTTTCAAAATCTCGCCACACTCACTCCGAACAGCGGCATCGTTGCTTACGCGCCGAACGTCTCGTTCTGGAGCGATTACGCACAGAAGTCGCGCTGGTTCTGCATCCAGAACCTGACCGACAAAGTGACCTTCAGCGCGGACGGCAACTGGACTTTCCCGGCCGGGATGATCTGGATCAAACACTTCGATCTTCCCGTGGAACGGATGAATCCGGACGGGACGCGCCGCCGGATCGAGACGCGGTTTCTGGTCAAGACATCAACTGGTTCCTACGGTCTCACCTACAAGTGGCGCGACGACCAGAGCGACGCGGATCTCGTGAGCGTAGATGGCGAAGACGCGCTCATCCCGATCACGGTCAACGGCTTGGCGACAAAGCAAGTCTGGGCCTACCCCTCGCGGTTCGATTGCCAGCGTTGCCATCAACCCGTGGCGGGCAGCATTCTCAGTTTCACCACGCGGCAGATGAACACCACGCACGCTTACGGCGCGCAGACCCTGAACCAAATCCGCGCCCTGAGCGACGCCGGTTACTTCACCACCGCCGTCGCAAACGTAAACAACCTGCCCGCGCTCGCGAAGCCGACCGACACCACGCAGAGCGCCGAGTGGCGGGCGCGCTCCTACTTCGCGGCGAATTGCGCGCAGTGCCATCGCCCGGGCGGCGGCACCGGCGCTTTTTGGGATGCCCGCGCCACCACGGCCACCGACCTGACGAACATCATCAACGGCGAGCTAAGCTACGACTTCGGCTATCCCTCTTTTCGCTTCGTCGTCCCGGGCAATCTCAACAACTCGATGGCCTACCAGCGCATCCTCGGCGAATACCCGCGCATGCCGCCGATCGCGAGCCGCGAGCTCGATCCCACGGCGATTCAGCTTTTGCAGGAGTGGATCGTGAACTCGCTCCCCGCGCGGCGGTCGTTCGTGGAATGGCAGGGCGACTTCTTCACTTCGTCGAGCAACCCGCTGGCCGAGCCCTCGGCCGACCCGGACCGCGATGGGCACTCGAACCTCGAGGAATACCTCGCCTACACAAACCCGACGGAAGCGGGCAGCGCGCCAGATTTGCTGAAAGGCAGCATTACACCGAGCGGCACCGCGGTGCAGTTTACCTTCACCCAGCCGGCGAATCGTTCCGCGCTCGTCGAGTCGAGCACCGACACGGCGAACTGGACGCTCTGGGACGTGCCCGGCAACGCGCCTAGCTTCCCGGCCAGCGCGACGCCGCGCACCATGACCAACCCGCGGACCCTGGAGACACGGCGCTTCTTTCGCCTGCGACTCTCCTCGCCCTAACGAGCAGTTAATCCTCGTCGCCGACGACGAGATGGACCACGCCCGCGGGATCGGAAATCCAGAAACCGTCGAAGTCTTCGCGCAGCTGTTCGACTTCATCGCGGCGCTGAACGCCGTTGATTTTCAGATACGAAGCTGCGGCTTCGGTGTCGTTTGTCTCCAGCTCGAGCCAAATGTCGGGGTGGCTGATGTTTGGCACTTTGTCGATCCAGAGCCGGTTCGGGCCAAACTGGAAAATGCAGCCGTCCGCTTCCTCCTCGATCAGCGGGAGCCCGAGCGTGTCGCGGTAGAATGCGATCGTCGCATCGTAGGTGTGATAGGGGCACTTAATCGCGATGTTCGCGCCCGCGGAAAACTGCGGCCCGTGAAAATTCGCGACCATGGTCTAACCGCCGCCCGACCCAGACCCGCCTGGTTCCGTCATCGACCAGGGATCGAGCGCTGCGTTCAGTTCTGCTTCCGGGAGAACATTTCGCTCCCGGCAAATCTCGCGCACTGTCCGGCCGGTCTTCTCGCTTTCCTTGGCAATCTCCGCCGCGCGATCGTAGCCGATCTGCGGCGCAAGGCTGGTTACCATCGCCATCGAGAGCTCGACTAGTTCCTGGCAGCGTTCCTCGTTTGCCACAATGCCGGCGACGCATTTCTCCGCGAACATGCCGCACGCGTTCGCGAGCAGGCGAATGCTCTCGAGGATGTTAAGCGCCATCACTGGCATCATCACGTTCAACTCGAAATTGCCGTTCGCGCCCGCCCAAGTGATGCAGCCGTCGTTCCCGATCACCTGCGCGCAAACCATCATCATCGACTCACAGATCACCGGGTTCACCTTCCCTGGCATGATCGAGCTGCCCGGCTGCGTAGCCGGCAATTGAATCTCACCGATGCCGCAGCGTGGACCGCTGCTCAGCCAGCGGAGGTCGTTTGCGATTTTGAACAGGCTGACTGCGATCGTCTTGAGGTGGCCGCTCGCTTCCACGACCGCGTCCTTGCTGCCCTGCGCCTCGAAGTGATTTTTCGCTTCGTAAAATTCAATCCCGGTCCGCTGCTGGAGGTGTTTCATCACCTTGCCCGGAAACTCCGGCTGGCGATTTAAGCCTGTCCCGACCGCCGTCCCGCCGAGCGCGAGTTCGCGCAGGACGTCGATCGCTTTAGCGGCGCGATCGCGCGCATAGGCGATTTGCTGCGCGTAGCCGCCGAAGTCCTGGCCGAGCCGCACCGGCGTCGCATCCATTAGATGGGTGCGGCCGATCTTAATCACGTGATCAAACTCCTGCGCTTTCGCCTCGAGCGCGTGCTGGAGTTTCTCCAGGGCAGGCAAGAGACAACTCGTCAGCTGCTCAGCCGCGCTCACGTGGATGGCCGAGGGGATCACGTCGTTGCTCGACTGCCCCATGTTCACGTGGTCGTTCGGGTGCACCGGGTCGCGCGCGCCGATCGCCTTGCCGGCGAGCAGGCAGGAACGATTCGAGATAACCTCGTTTGCGTTCGTGTTTGTGCTTGTACCGGAGCCGGTCTGGAAAATGTCGAGCGGGAAGTGCTCGTCGAGCCTGCCCTCGATCACTTCCTCATCGTCCAGGCCGCTGAGGA
>JBKJKL010000166.1:0-14561 GCA_046597485.1 Chthoniobacterales bacterium | reverse complement strand
CCAACGCAATGTTGAAGCAGACCTGACTGCCGGCGCGGGCTCCATTCAGGGTAATCGTGAAAACCTGGCTGGTCTGTCCGGGCGCCAGCGCGGGCGAGATCCCGAAGGACTGCGGGCTGATGGAGGTCAGGCCGCTCACGGGCACAAGCACTACGCTGTTCGCCGACTGGCTGGAGTTATTGGTGATCGTGAACTGGTAGGTGTAGGCGCCGTTCGCAGTCGCGGGTGTAATCACGCTGCCATCGATGCGGCAATCGGGGCAGGGAACGCGAACGTCGCCAATCTCTGTCTTATTCGCGTTGATCACGTCGCTGTCGAAGTCGAGCAGGATACTGTTGTTATGATTGCCTCCGGCCTGCGGCAATCCCTGGAGCCCGTAGATGAAGTCCGGATTTCCGAAATGCAGCGCATCGCCGCTCACCCAGACGCGTCCCGCAGCGCCGAAATCGTAGTCCCCGCCGCCGGCGGAATTGGCTGCGACAATCAACGGCGGTCCCGCGCTCGAGGAGACATTCGGCCCATCGATCGCGAAGGAGTTCGCGGTCAACGCCCAGGCCGTGCCGTTGTAACCGTATTCCAGAGCCCGTGACTGATGGGCATTGGGCAGCGAATCATCGAGCATCGTCCGCTCGGACAAGAGCATCGTGCCGGTCGGCCCGAAGCGGATATCTGAGACGGGGTTGGAGTAATTTTGGACAGCGCCGGACTGGAAAACGTCCACCGGCATCCGGATCTCCAGCTGGTTTGTTCCAGCGATAAAATCGCCAGTGCCGGAGAGTGCGACAGACCAGATTTCGTTCGCTCGGTCGGGATTGGGCCGCCCGCTGTCTTCCCACCAGACGCTATAATAGAGGCGGCCGTTGTGCGGCTGCAGGCCCCAGATGCGGCGTCCGAGTTGAGTGAATCCGAGAGCGGGATCGTCGGGAAACGTGGTGGGCAGATTCTGGCCGTGATCCCAAGTGCTGAGCGGCTGGCCATTCAAGTCGAGGCGATAGATTAAGCCGTTGTCCATGTCGCTGGCATAAATGTTCCGGTGCACACAGTCGTAGGCGATGTTGCCCAAACCTTGGCCGCCATTTGGCAGTTGCGCCCACCAGGGCGTATTCCCGACTCCCGGGATCACAGCTCCCGTGCTGCCGTCGATCTTGTAAATCTCGCCGCCGGTGCGGCCCGGCGGGTAGTAGTCGTTTCCGTAGGCCGAAGTGGCGGCCACGTAGATATTGCCCGTCTGGTCGAGGGCAAGGCCAAAGACATTGCCGAAGCGTTCCTTACTCCAGGAAGCGCCCGGTCCACTATAAATCGGTGGAATATAGTTGGTGTTTAACGGTGCGGTCGCCTGATTCTTCAGGTCAAAGATGTGTAGCACCGGACTGTTGGTTCCGACGAGGTCGCGGGCGTAACCCGTCGCAATGACCACGCGATCGAGGAACGTTCCGGAGTAGGTTGAATCTTCGAAGTGCGGCTTCCCTCCGCAGCATTCATCCGTGGCCGGACAGTAGCGGAAGAGATCGACGGAACCGATCTGACTTTTGTCGCCGGAGGACGTAGGAAAGCCGTCGATGTCGATCAAGATGCTATTCGTCGTGGGGGTTGCATCGGTTTGATTGCCGCCTGGAGCGATTCGCTGCAGACCGTAGACTGCAGTTCCTTGCGCTGCTGGATATCCAAGGTGAAGTGCATCTCCCGTTGCCCATACGGTCCCATCACAATCGGCCGCGATGCCTCCCGCCGCGTTGGTGCCCACGCTGTAAGAGCCGATCCGGAACTTCGTCTGGGGACTTGGCGTCCAGCCGCCAGGACCGCCTGTATATTCGAGAACTCGGGTCCGGTGAGTCTGCGCCGACCACCGCGTATAACGTTCTGCGACCAGCATGCGCCCGTCAGCCGTGAACTCGATGCTGGCGGCCGGCTGCGAGGAGCTGCTGGTTCCGTAATGGGGCAGGGACACCTGCAGGGTTTCACTGCCGCCGATAAAGTCGCCGGTTAACGCGTTAAGGTTGACCGACCAGATCTCGTTGAACGCCATGGCGCCCGGCTGTGAGGCATCTGTCCGCCAGACGCTGTAATACAGGGCGTCGTGGAAAACCTGGACGGCAAAGATTAGACGTCCATAGGCGCTTCGAAGACGGTCGCCCCCTTCGTTTGGACCTATCGGGAAACCGTGCGCGGAGCCGTGATCGAAAGTCACGCCCGGTCCCGGATTGATCACGGGCGGCGCTCCGGCAGTGGTCACAATGGAAGAGGCGTCTATCCGGTAAATCAAACCGTCGTCGAAGTTACTCACATATAGCCAGTCGGTGCCATTCCCCGAACGGTGGTGACAGATGTTACCGAGGCCTGGGCCTCCGCCCTGGGGCAAGGAGTTCCGCAGGCTGGTGTAGCGAATGGTCCCGGTCAGTTGATCGAGCCGGTAGATGCCGCCCGAGCCAGCCTGCCCTTGGGCAAAGAGTGGCGTTTGTTGGCTGTTAAAGCCGTAGATGTCTGTCGCCGTCGCGTAGATATTTGGCGGCGAATTCGAATCCGTGGTCACGCCAAAGATTTCGCCCAAGTGCGCCTGCGTCCAAGAATTGGCCGCGTTCGACAGGTTGGAAAACTTAAAATTCGTGGGGAAGGCCCAGCTGGAGTCCGGCATAGCGCCGTTTGCGGCGGGATTGCGGGTATCGAAGACTGACAGCACCGGGCCATTCGGCGCCTGGCCGCCGCCATTGAGGTTGCCGATGCCGGAGAAATAGGAGACGACAATCTCCTTCGGTTGCATCCCGGGCGGATAGGAGACCTGCGCTCGGAGCGATGGGACGACGGCAGTGGAGACACCTAAGAAAGCGATGACCGCTTTCTTTGGAAGACGAGAGAGGCGGGGGAGGATTTGCATGTTCATGGGAGGTTTCCTTTGCCCATGAAGCGTAGGGATCGAGCGGGGAACCCGTCTATCCGCCAAGGGAACTAAAACGTTCCCCTTTTTCCGCGGCAGGCATACCGATTCGGTTTAATCCGAAGGACTTATTTTAAGATTTGCCGGTCGAGAGCGGGCGAAACTCCGTAGTAGCAGTCAGTATGCGGGTCGCGATCACTAGGGCGCTGGAAGCGGAGTTTCACGGACTGCTAACGCTCTCCGCGGCGGAAACCCTGCGCGAATTCTGGCGCAGCGCGCGGCGCGTTCTAAATGCCACCCTGCCGCTCGCGGGTATCTGGTTTGCGCCCGATGCGGAGTGCGCTCTCGAGCGCGCGCTGCTGCGCGAACCAATGGCATCGAAGCAGTCGACGGACGCGCAGCGCTTTTGGTCGATGCATCCGCTGCAGCCGTTTCTCTGCGGACATCCGGAAAGGCGCATCGCGAAGCTTTCGGATGTGGTCGAGGAGAAGCAGCTCCTGAAAACGCAGTTCTATCGCAAGTTCATGGCTCCGCAGCAGGAACGTTTCTCCGTCGTCTTAGGGTTCTTCTGCGAAGGGAAATTGCGCAGTGTGATCGGCCTCTCCCGGTTACGGAGCGATTCCGATTTTTCGCGCAACGAACTCAGGCGCTTGGGCTGGATGCATGGGCAATTAGAGGGCGCTCTAGGAAGGGTCTGGGCGTTACAGCGTGAACGGGCGACGCAGCAGGCTCTCGGGCTGGCGCTTGCGCCCGCGCCCACTCCCTTAGCCCTCATCGACTGGAACCTGACGGTGCTTTACTCGAACCAAGCCGCCAACGAGATGGCGCGGCTTTGGCAGATACCTTCCGGAGACAGGCAGCATCTCATGGCAGCGCCGTCCATGGCACTTCCCCATGAAGTCCGCCGCTCTTGTGAACAACTGAAAGCCCAATGGATTGACGGTGGGGAAGCCGTCTCCAAGGGTGGCCGTGGGAAAGCCGCGTTGCTCGTGCCTGCACGTGCAAATGGTCTGTGCGCGCACGTTCGCGTGCTTGAATTTCCCGCCTTTAATCAAGGCCGGCCTCTCTTCGTGGTGCGCTTTGAGCAGAGCGACCCGGTCAGCATTGTAGCCGCGTCGGAAAGCTTGCGGCTGTCGCAGCTTTCGCGCCTGAGTGTGCGCGAGCGTGAGGTGGCTTCACTTGTTTCCCGGGGTCAGAGCAACAAAGAGGTGGCCGCTTACTTGGGCAAGAGTGTCCTGACGGTCAAGGCGCAGCTGCAGTCGATCTACCGCAAGCTCGGCACTGTCGGGCGCGGGCGGCTCATTGCAGTCCTTCAGGAGCATTAACCGCCATTGCCGCCCGCCGGAACGCTGCCGGCTTTGATCGTCGTCATCTTCGCGGGCGCCAGATGTTTTTTTATCGCGGCGTTGACCGTCTCGAGGGACATCGCGTTGATTCGCTGTGGGTATTCATCGAGCCAGCTCGGATCGAGCCCGCGCTGGACGGCTTGGAGCAGCGCGCTGGAGATAGAGTCCGTCGTAGCGAGGCCAACCTTGAAGCTGCCGATGAGGTTCGTCTTGGTGCGCACGAGTTCGTCGGCGGTGATTCCTTTAGCATACCAGTTCTCGAACTCGCGTCGCGTTGCGGCCAATCCCTTTTCGAGCAATTGCGGCGCGAAGTTCGCCTGGATGTGCCAGTTGCCGCTGGCGTAGGAGTCATTCGAGAGACTGGCGCCGATGCCGTAGGTGAGGCCTTCCTTGTCGCGCACTGTCGCCATCAGGCGGCCGGTGAATCCTTTGCCGAGGACGGTAGTGGCGACGCGTAGGGCGAGGGCGTCGGGCTCGGTGTATTTCATCCCGCTGGCCTGGCCTATAATGACCGTGACGTTCGGCTTGTCGGCCATCGCGATGGTCTCTTCCTTGCTCTCGTTAGGCGCGGCGGCTTCTGGGAAAGCAGGAGCTTCTTGACCGCCGCTCCAGCCGTCGAAGGCCTTCGCGACTTCGCGTTTCAGCAGCTCGATATCGATATCGCCGACCGCGACGAGCGTGGCCTGCGCGGGTCCGTAGTGTTGCGCGTGAAACTGCTTCAGCTCCTCGAGCGTCGCGCTCTGCACAGCGGCGAGGAATTCCTTGAGCGGGGGCGAGTAGTTCGGGTGCCCCGGCGGGTAGACGCTTTCGGCAAAGGCTTGGTTGGCGCGGTAATCCGGGCTCTCCATCGCGCGCTGCAGATCGCCACTGATTTGCTTCTTTACCTTCGCAAATTCCTCCGCGGAAAACGCCGGCGCGCGCAGTTCCTCGGCGAGGATCGAGAGGACGAGCGGGAGATCTTTCCGCAGACACTTGGCGTGGAACTCGACCATCACGCCATCGACCGAGATACCGATTTTCGCGCCGATCGCGTCCAGCTTTTGCGCGATTGCATATTTGTCCTGGGACGTCGTGCCCTGGTCGAGCATCTGCCCGACTAGTGTGGGCACCGCGCTCTGGCCCTTCGCGGCGAAGCTGTCACCTGCCGGTAACGAGCCGCGCAGGGTGACGACCTCCTCCACACCTGTGCGGTAGGCGAGGAGATCGAGCCCGGCGATTTTTTCCCGGACAACCTTGTCCGCGATCGAGCCAAGGGCAGTGGAAGCGAGCAGAGTCGCGAGAAGGCAGAGTCGAAGGTGTTTCATCGGCGCGATCATTCAGTAGGGGCGGGCGCTCCGCCGGTGGGGATGAACCAGCCGGTGGTGCGTTGGTCTTCGGAGAAATATCGGTTCACGACTCGCTTCACCTCTTCCGGCGTGACCTTCTTTAAAGCCTCATCCGCGGTGACGTAGAGCGTCCAGTCGCCCACCGCGATGAACTCGTTTAAGCGGCTCGCGATGGCGAAGGAGCCGTCGCGGCCATAGGCAGAAGCAGCCAGGATCTGCGCGATCGCAGAATCAACCTCTGTGGGGGTCACACCCTCGCGTTTCACGCGCTCAATTTCCTCGAGCGCAATCTTCTCCACCTGCTCGTGCGTCACAGCCGGCGCGAGGTCCGCGTAGATGAAATAGAGCGACGGATCGTGGAAGAAGCCGGGGCTGCCGCTTACGTTCGTGGTTAGATTTTTGTCAGTCAGCGCACGATAGAAGCGGCTGTTTTTGCCCTCGGTTAAAATGAGATCGAGGACTTTGATCGCGGCCTGGTCGGGATGCGTCGCCGCCGGGATCTTCTGCGCGATCGCGACCACGCCGAGCTCGCCCGCGCGTCTCACCGCGACGCGGCGGGGCGCGGTCTGCTCCGGCTCCTCCGTGTAGACGGTGGGTATCGGCTTCGGTGCTTTCGGGATCGCGCCGTAGAATTTTTTCACTAGCTCAAGCGCCTTTGCCGGCTCGAAGTCGCCGATCAACGAGACGGTCGCGTTGTCCGGCCAATAAAAGGTGTCGTAGAACTGGCGCAGTTTTTCGATCGGCACGTGCTCGATATCGCTCCGCCATCCAATAGTGGGGTGGTGATAAGGGTGGGCGATGTAAGCCGCCGCGTAGATTTCCTTTTCCAGTGCCTCGGCGGGATTGTTTTCCCCAATTTCAAACTCGTTCCGCACCACTGTCATCTCCGGCTTCCGGTCTTCTTCGCGCAGCGAGAGATTCCGCATCCGGTCGGCCTCGACCGCCAGGTAGCTCTCGAGGAATTCGCTCCCGATGTTCGCGTAGTAGTTGGTCCGGTCGAGCCAGGTGGTGGCGTTGTAATTGCCGCCCACACGCTCGAGTAGTTGCTTTACGCTGTTGCCCTTGGCGTCGTTGAATTTCGGCGAGCCCTTGAACATCAGGTGCTCGAGCAGGTGCGTCGCGCCGGTGGTGCCAGTCACTTCGTTCCGCGAGCCGACGCGGTAGGTCACCATGAAGGTAAGAGTGGGCGTCGCATGTTCCGGCAGGAGCAGCACTTGGAGGCCGTTAGCCTCGAGACGATATTCAGAGATCGGCCCAACCGTTTTGACGGAAGAGAAACCGGGCGCCTTCACCGGCGCGGTTTGGGCGCCGACGTTGAAAGCGGAAAGGGAAACGGCCAGCGCGGCAAGAGAAGTCAGCGTTTTCATGGATCGAACAAGGGCGCGGCAAAACTGGCGCATCCGCGACAGTTGTCCATCGGGTGCAGGCGGGAAGTTCCGGGTGGACGAGATTACATTTCTGTCACTTTCCCAAAATGCGTTCGACTTTCTTTCGCGCATGTCACTACTCTCCGCCCCCTCACTAACGCCCCCGCGTTAACACCCGCCACGTGTCCGTGTGCCCGGTCTTTCCGACCGCGCCCTAAGTCTCGTTAGGCCTCCACCACCACAGCATTCCCAATGATTAAACTCCCTATCCTGCAATTGCGCCGGACCATCTCCTTCATGGTGCCGGCTTTTGTCGTCGGCGCGACCTGCGCCTTTGGCGCTGACCCCTACCTCGGCAAAGTCAGTAATTTCGCCGAGTCGGTCGCGGTCCGCGATCTCCCGTCCATCGATAAAACCCGCGATAAAGATGCGCCTGGACCGGACGGCCGCGCGATCAACGACGAGAACGAAATTCCCATCAAGCATCTCGATCCAAACGCGAAGCTGACGCCCGACGGCGCGCTGAGCAAGTCAGCGAAGGACAGTAACCAGACCAACCTGCCAAACCCGCCGACGGTGAACTTCGACGGCATTTCCTCCGCCGACACGGTGGCAATCGGGCAGGGCTTCCTCCCGCCGGATACGACCGGCGCCGTGGGCCCGAATCACTACGTGCAGGCGGTCAACGTTGCCTTCCGCGTTTGGGACAAGGCTGGCAACCCGCTCATCCCAACGAAGGCGATCAGTATGCTCTTCGCACCCCTGGGCGCGCCTTGTGGCACGCGCAACGATGGCGACCCGATCGTGCTCTACGATCGCATGGCGGACCGCTGGCTGATCAGCCAGTTCTGCACCGCGACGAGCCCGAACAACCACCAGTTGATCGCTATCTCAAAGACGGGCGACCCCACTGGCGACTATTGGCTCTACGACTTCATGATGCCGAATAACAAGTTCAACGATTACCCGCACTTCGGCATCTGGCCCGACGGCTACTACATGTCGGATAACCAGTTTAACCAGGCCGGCACCTTGTTCCAGCAGGCCGGCGTCTTCGCCTTCGATCGCGTCAAAATGATCGCCGGCGACCCGTCCGCAACTTTCGTCTACTTCGACACCGCCGTCCTCTTCCCGCCGAACGTGGGTATCAACGGTCCGGACGGTATTGGTGGCATCCTCCCCGCCGACATGGACGGCTTGATCGCGCCGGCCATCGGCAGGCCTTGCCCGTTCGCTTACTTCCAGGCGAATGAATTCGGCGAACCGGCCGACCAGATGCGCTTTTTCGACTTCCATGTCGACTACGCGACGCCGGGCAGCTCTAGCTTCACGGAGCGCGCTGGCAGCCCGTTGCCCGTCGCAGCGTTTGATCCCATTCCGGTCCCGAACTCGCGCAACGTTGTCCCGCAGCCATCCGGCAGCGCGCTCGACGCGATCCAGGATCGCCTGATGTTCCGCCTCGCTTATCGCAACCTCGGAGGCTCCGAGTCGCTCCTTGTGAACCATAGTGTGAACGCTGCCGTCGCGCCCGCTTACCGTGCGGGCGTGCGCTGGTATCAGTTTAACCGTGCCACCGCCTCCTCCCCTTGGACGATCGGCGAACAGGAAACGTACACCGGCCCTGGTGGAAACGCGGACCATCGTTGGATGGGTAGCGCGGCGATGAACTTCCAAGGCGATGTGGCTGTGGGCTACAGCGTCTCGAGCACGACGGTTTTCCCGTCGATCCGTTATGCCGCTCGTTTCGGGAGCGATCCAGTCGGCACCGGCCTCGTCCAGGGTGAGCAGAGCATTATCGTTGGCGCTGGGGCGCAAAGCTCCACCTCCGGTCGCTGGGGCGACTATAGTGCGATGACGCTCGATCCGACCGACGACTGTACTTTCTGGTACACGCAGGAATATTATGCGACTTCGGGCTCCGCCACCTGGCGCACCCGCATCGCGAAGTTTGTCCCTGGCACCCAGGCGGTTTCGCCGCGGGGCATGATCACTGGTGTGATCACGAACTGCGCGACCAGCGCGCCGGTCGCAGGCGCGATCGTGCGGACCACTGCGGGCTGGGTCGCGGTCACCGACATTAACGGTGCCTACACCATGCCGAAAATGGCGCCCGGGACGTACAGCGTCAGCGTCACGAAGACAGGGTTCTCCACCGCGACGAACAACAGCGTCTCCGTCACGAATGGCGGCACCGCGACGACGAACCTGTGCATTGGACCGCTGAACATCGTGGTAAAAACCACGGGCACGGTGGCGAACGCGGGACCGAACGGTGCGCTCGATCCGGGTGAAACCGTGACCGTATCGCTCGGCGTGCAAAACAACGGCGGCGCCGGTGCTTGCACCGTCAATCTCGTCGGCACCATCCAGCCGACAGGTGGCGTGACGAACCCAGTCCCGTCCAGCCAAAACTATGGCGCTCTCTGCGCTGGAGCGGCCGCGGTTTCCCGCGACTTCACCTTCCGGGTCGATCCGACGCTGGCCTGCGGCAGCACGGTCACCGTGACCCTGCAGCTGATCGATGGCGTGACCAACTTCGGCACCGTCACTTACACCTTCCCGGTCGGCACGCCGCGCACTGCGCTCTCGGAGAACTTCGATGGCGTGGTTCCCCCGGCTCTGCCCGCGAGCTTTACTACCGATGTCACTGGCACAGGCCAAGCTTGGGTCACCTCACTCACCACGCCGGATAGCGCACCGAACTGCGCTTTCGCGGCCGACCAGGCCACGGTGGGCGTGACAAACCTCAACCGCGCCAGCATCGCAGTCACAACGGCCGCGGCGCAGTTGAAGTTCCGGAACCTGTTCAACCTCGAGTCAGGCTTTGACGGCATGGTGCTGGAAATCGCCAATCCGAGCGTAGCCGCGGGAGCTTTTCAGGACATCATCACCGCTGGCGGCAGCTTCGTGACTGGCGGTTATACTAGGACGCTCAGCACGGGCTTCAGCAATCCGCTTCCCGGCCGCATGGCTTGGAGCAGTCTCTCTGCTGGCACCACGGCGGCACCGGCTTATATCGACACCGTCGTTAACCTGCCCGCAACCGCGGCTGGTCAGACCGTGCAACTTCGCTGGCGTGTCGGCTGCGACAGCAGCGTGACGGCGGCGGGCGCGCACGGTGCGCGCATTGATACGCTCACGCTGCTGGATGGTTCGGTTTGCGCCCCGATCGCGCTCACCGTGGTCTCGCGCAAATCGCATAACGGGCCGGTCTTCGATGTGAACCTTCCATCCGCCGGCACGCTCGGCGTGGAGCCGCGTCTCGGCACCGGGCCGTCGTTCAACCAGCACCAGGTCGTCGCCAGCTTCGGCGGACCGGTCAGCGTGGGCAGTCTGTCGGTCACCAGTTCCGATGGCCTCGCCACCGGGATGGCGTCATCGAGCGGGAACACCTTGACGATCAACCTCTCCAACGTGGCCAACGCCCAGAAGTTGACCGTCAACCTCACGAACGTGAACGACGGAACAAACACCGGTAATGTCGCAATTCCGATGGGCATTCTGCGCGGCGACGGCAACGGCGACGGGTTGGTTAACTCCGGCGACGTCACCCTCACGCGCAGCCGTTCCGGCCAACCGACCGACTCGGTCAACTTCCGCTCGGACGTGAACCTCGACGGCACCGTGAACTCCGGTGACTTGACGATCGTGCGCGGCCAGGCGGGCCAGTTCATCCCGTAACGGCTTCGGCCTAACAAGTAGTATTCGCGAGCGGGCGCGGCGTTCATCGCTGCGCCCGCTTTGCGTTTCCGGGACTCGCGCGGCCTTTTTACGCGGCGCCGCATTGTCTCCCGGCGCATGCTGCTTATGGTCCGCGCGATGAGATTTCTGCGTGTCCTTGCTCTGCTTTGTGCCGTTCCGCTCTCCGCCTCCGCCGCGAACAGCGTCGTGAACCTCTCGCACTACGATCTGATGCGGGTCGACTTCGAGGCAATGCGTGCGCAGGGGATCGTGGGCGTCATCCACGAGGCGACTTATCCGCGCAACGTGCGCGATGAGAAGTACGTCGCGCGTCAGGCGCAGGCCACGCGCGCCGGGTTGCTCTGGGGCGCCTACCATTTTGCCAACTCGAGCGACCCGGTCCGCCAAGCCGACTTCTTCCTCAATTCAGTCGCCGCCGCTTGGCGTGCCGCACCGCTCGGAGGCCGGCCCAGCCAGGTCCTGCTCGTGCTCGATTTTGAGCAAAATCGCCACTATCCCGGCGGGACGATGCGAGTGGAGCAAGCGGTGGCCTTCGTCGAGCGCGTTCGGCAGCGCACCGGCGAATATCCCGGTCTCTACTCCGGTGAAAACCGCATCCGCGCGATCCTGAACAACCCGCGTGTGACCGCGGAGCAGCGCCGGGTGCTGCGCGGTTGCTGGCTCTGGGTGGCGAACTACCACTACCTGCCGCGCGCGGTCGCACCGTGGAGTCGCTGGACGATGTGGCAATACACCGGCGACGGCGTCTGCGATCTGCCGCGGTCCAGCTTCCCGAAAAGCATCGCGAACATCCGCAACGCCGAGCGCAATATCTTTAACGGGACGCCGGCCGACAGTCGCGCCTTCTGGGAATCGCACGGCTGGCATCCGGGCCGGCTCGACGAGTAACGCCGCTCGCCCGAGCGCGTCGCGACACGCGTTAAATTGGCTTGAGCCGCGGACGATAACTCGTTAGGCATGCGCCCGAGATGTTGTTCAATTCGCTCACCTTCGTTGTCTTTTTCGTCGTCGTGACGAGCGCGTATTGGATGATGGGCTCATGGCCGGGCCGCAAGAATCTGCTTCTCTTCGCGAGCTACATTTTCTACGGCGCCTGGAATCCGCCGTTCGCCGCACTCCTTTTTTCGACCACCGCGATGGACTTTTATCTCGGCCGGAAGATTGCCAGGGAGAATGCGCCGGCGACCAAAAAAGTGTGGCTCGTCATCAGCGTAGCGGTGAATCTGAGCATGCTTGGCTTTTTCAAATACGGGAATTTCCTCCTGGAAAACTTCCAATGGGCTCTCGCGCGCGGCGGCATCATGTATCAACCGCCGCATCTCGATGTCTTTCTCCCGATTGGCATTTCGTTCTACACCTTCCATTCGCTCTCCTACACCCTCGATATCTATCGCGGCGTGATGCAGCCGACGCGCTCGCTGCGCGACTTCGCGCTCGCGGTTTCGTTCTTCCCGCAGCTGGTCGCGGGACCGATCGTGCGCGCGGGCGATTTCCTCCCGCAGCTCGACGCGCCGCCGAAACCGCAAACCGGCCGTTTCCTTTGGGGGCTGTTGCTTATGACCCTCGGCCTGTTCGAGAAAGTGGTGCTCGCGGACACGATGCTGGCCGGCTCGGCGGACCGCGTCTTCGGTTACGGTGGACCACTGGTGGCGCTCGACTCCTGGTTAGGCGTGATCGCCTTTGCCGGGCAAATCTTCTTCGACTTCGCCGGCTATTCTATCTGTGCAATCGGCGCCGCTTTATGTCTCGGCTTTCATTTGAAAGATAATTTCCGCTTCCCGTACGCCGCGGTTGGCTTCTCGGATTTCTGGCGGCGCTGGCATATCTCGCTTTCCACCTTCCTGCGCGATTATCTCTACATCCCGTTAGGCGGAAACCGGCTCGGCGCCGCGCGCGCCATGATCAACTTGATCATCGTCATGTTCATTGGCGGCCTCTGGCACGGCGCCGCCTGGACCTTTGTGGTCTGGGGGTTGTTACACGGCTCGTATCTCGCAGCCGAACGACTCCTGAGAGTGTTCACCAAAGACGTCACCTGGGCGGACAAGTTTTCCGTGAAGCTTCTCATCGGTCTTGGCACCTATGCTCTCGTTTGTATCGCCTGGGTCTTCTTCCGCGCCTCCGATTTTACTGCAGCCAGCCGGCTGCTGCGCGGCATGTTCGGAGCCCACGCGCAGGCCGACGCGATCCTCTCGACGCGCGAAATACTTCAGGTCGCCCTCGTCACTCTCGGCATGTTCATCGCGCACTGGTCGCTGCGCGAGAGCTCCATCGAAGCGGCCGTGGCGCGGCTCCCGCGCTGGGTCGTGACCGCGGCCTGGGCTTTCATGGCTTGCGCCATCATCCTCACGCAAGGCAACAGCAATGCATTCATCTACTTTCAATTTTGAGCGGCCGATCCCGGCGCAGCCCTGGCGCGGGATCACAGTGCTGGTGGTTATCATTATTCTGCTCGCGGCGATCGCGTGGGAGGTTCGCTGTCGTGCGGTCGGATACGGACCGACCCTGAACGACACCGAAGATCTGTGGGCGCAGACGCGCCGGCGCGTCGAGCCGGGATCGATCGTCATCATTGGCGATTCGCGCGCGTGGTTTGATTCAGATCTAGACGAGCTCCAGCGTGGCCTCGGGAGTCGTCCGGTCCAACTCGCGCAACCCGGGAGCTGCGCCTTCCCGGTCCTGCAGGATCTCGCAAATGACGAGCGTTTTCATGGGACGGTTATCTGCAGCATCGTGCCGCGAATGTTTTTCGCGCCCTCCGGCGCGCCGCCCTTCGAGCGGACGCAAAAATCGATGAAGCGATATCGCACCCAAACGCTCGCGCAACGCGTGAGCCATCACCTCGCTCTGCCCTTGGAAGAGCATGTCGCCTTTTTGAAGGAACGAGATTTGACCCTGGAGGCTTTGCTCAAGGAACTACCGATACCAAATCGCCCGGGCGCTCTCGTTCCGCCACCAGCGCCTCCCTACTTCCAGACGGTCGATCGCGAACGTCGCGCCCGGATGACGGAGAGCTGCGCTCTTCCCGGAAGGTTGCAAACCCGGGTGAGCGAAGGCTGGATTCCGCTTTTCACCCCGCCACCGCCGCCCACTTTCATCCCTCCGGAAGTCTTCGGCGCGCAGATGGGCGCGGCGATGGAAGCGCGCTTTCAGAACACGAAGGCGGCCGTGGAAAAATTGCGCGGGCGGGGTGGACGCGTTGTTTTCATTCGCTTCCCGGTCACGGGCAAACTCAAAGCACTGGAGGATCAGGTGACGCCGCGCGCCGGAATTTGGGAGCGCCTGCTCAAAGAAACGGCCGCCCCTGGAATTTACTTCGAGGATTTTCCCGAGCTGGCCACCTTCGAGTGTCCGGAATGGTCGCACCTCTCCGCGCCGGATTCGGTCGAGTTCACCCGCCGCCTCATCCCGCATCTGCGCGAGGCGCTCGGGATGTGACGATGCCGCCGACGGACGCAGTGCGCGACGGGCTCGCGCGGAAGCTGGGCCTCTTCGGCACCACCATGGCGGTGATGGGCGGCATCATCGGCGCTGGCATTTTCATCAATCCCTACCTGGTCGCGCAGCGCCTGCATTCTGCCGGGCTGATCATCGTGGCTTGGATCGCGGGCGGCTTGATCGCACTCGTTGGCGGCTTCATCTACGCCGAGCTTGCGGCGCGCTTGCCGGTGGTCGGGGGTCAATATGCCTACCTGCGCGAGGCGCTCCATCCCGTCGTCGCATTTCTTTATGGCTGGGTCCTGCTCGTCGTTATTCAGACCGGCGGGATGGCGGCCGTCGCGGTCACGTTCGCGCGTTACTTTCTCGAGGTGACTCACTGGCCGCTGGCCGATGCCGTCGTCGCCGTCGCCGCGCTCGCCATCCTCACGCTGATCAACTGTCTCGGTGTGCGCGCGGGGAGTCGCGTGCAATCGCTCGCCACTCTCACCGCCGTCGCGGCGCTCGCCGC